>JANLFY010000012.1 GCA_024653485.1 Bacillota bacterium
GGACGTCAGTTGCCTTGCTCGCAGTCTCGATGCTCCGTTGCATGGTGCTGATGAGCCCCGCTATCTCCTTCGTCGCCTTGCCCGAGCGCTCCGCCAGCTTGCGCACCTCGTCCGCCACGACCGCGAAGCCCTTGCCGTGGTCCCCCGCGCGGGCAGCTTCGATGGCTGCGTTGAGCGCAAGCAGGTTCGTCTGCTCAGCGATGTCGTCGATGACCTCTATGATCTTGCCGATCTCGCTGGAGTGCGCGCCGAGCTCTCTGATGCCCGAGGCGACCGCCTCGGCTTGAGCCCGGATGTCGTCCATGCCCGCCACTACGTCGTCCACGGCCCGCGAGCCGCTCCCTGCCGCCGCACGGCTCTTCTCAGCTGCCGCGATGAGCGAGCCCACGGCCTTCGAGACCCCTTCCATGAGGCGAGCCATGGATGCAACCACCGAGTTGGCCTGGCTCACCGAAGAAGCCTGTTCGTGCGCCCCCTTGGCTATCTGCTCGATGGCCGCAGAAAGCTGGCTCGTGGCGCTCGACGTCGCGTGGGCGCTCGTGCTCTGCTCCGCAGCTCCCTTGGCCACCTGCTCGATCGTCTTCGCCACCTGCTCCGTGGCGGTCGCGGCTTCGTCCGCGCTCGCGGCGAGCTCGTGCCCGGTGGACGCCACGTTCTTGGCGTGCCTTCTCAGCTCTTCCACCACGGTTCTGAGGCTCGAGACCATCTCGGAAAACGCCCGGGCCAGGACGCCCACCTCATCACCGCGCTTCGTGCCTGGCACCTCCACCTGGAGGCGGCCTGCGGCAACATCCTGAGCCGCACGGGCGAGAGCTCTCGTGGGCCCCGTGATGCCAGCGGCGAGCGCAAGCGCCAGGATGAGGCCAAGCACCGAGGCGGCCCCGAGAATGAGCGCCGTGCGCTGCCGAACGTTCCTCGCGGCGGACTTGGCTGCCTCGCTCGCCGAGTCCGCTGCGTCTTGGTAGGCCTTGAGCCCCGTCTGGAGCTTCTCCCTGATGCTCTCGATGATGGCGTCGCCATCCGTCATCATGTAGCCGAGCGCCTCACCGAGCTGGCCGTTGTCGATGTACTCGAAGAGCCTGTTACGGCACCCCTCCCAGAGAGCTCGCATGTCCGCCACGGACGCCGTCTCGGCTTCCCCTTTGCCCTCGCTGACCTCCTCGCTTCGCTCCCTTTGCTCCTTGGTCGCGAAGGTGGCAGCCGAGAGCGCGTCGAACTGTTGCGCAATCTCCGCATCGGCGTCTTTCAAGGTCTTGTGGAGTCTGGCATCGCCGATGAGGAGAAAACCGCGCAAAGCGGCGGTGAATCTCTCAAACGCGCCGAACAACTTCTCTATCTGGTCCAGGCGGACCATTTGTTCATCGACGACCCTCTCGAGGTCACTGCTCACTTTGGTGACTCCCTGAAGCCCGAGGAAGCCGATCACCGCCATCAGCAGGAGAAGCGCGAAAAAGCTCGCGAGGATCTTGAATCCTATCCCGAAACGGATCCTAGACCTCATTGACGCTTCACTCCTCTCAGCGCCCCAACCTTGCGGTGCCGATGGCTTTCCGTAGGCGCCACGTCGGAACGGCAGGGGCACGTCTGACACTACATTGCTAGGATCCTCAAGACCCAAAGATCGCATCGGTATAGCGCGTCTGTGAGAGAAAAGCCGCCGCGTTCGCGCCTTGGCGCCGGAAACCCCCGGCACATGCTCCCTAATACAGGTATCGGCAGACTCCGCCGCCGCTTTAGATCAGGGTCGCTGCTCTAGATAAGGCGCGCGCCCCCCGGGCCGGAATATCGCCAGACATTGGTGCCCTAAAGACGCAGTCCTGAATGCCGATATGGTGAATAGACACGACGCGACACGGATTGACGAAAACGAATCAGAGGGGCGCGGTATGGCGATGAGGAAAGGGCACGCGGCCAGGAGACATAGCGGTGGGAAGACAGACACCAGGCGTGTCGCGGGCATGGAGAAGACCGGCATCAGCCTGTGCATGATCGTCAGAGACGAGGAGGAGTTCCTTCCCGGATGCCTCGACAGCGTGAAAGGCGTGGCCGATGAGATCGTCGTCGTCGACACCGGCTCCACCGACCGTACAATGCAGATAGCCCGCGAGTACGGAGCGAGGGTCTACCAGTACGAGTGGAGCGATGACTTCGCCGCGGCCCGAAACGAAAGCCTCAAGCATGCGACGTGCGGATGGATACTCGTGCTCGACGCCGACGAGCGTCTTGGAGCCGGCGCGGGAGAGACACTCAAAGCGGTCGCCCGGGGAGGGCGTCCGAAAGCCATCTATGCGGCAAGGATAGTCAACAGCAGCGCCCCCGGAAGCGAGACGCAGCACTACTTCCCGAGGTTCTTTCCGAATCGTGAGGGGATACGGTATGAAGGCTTGATTCACGAGAGACCCGTCTCACGCTCGCAGGAAGCCTTGTCACGGTCACAGCTTCCTTACAGGCTCGAGGGGTTTACCGTCATCCACCACGGGTACAAGCAAGAAGTGGTGCATGGTCGCGGCAAGATGAGGCGGAACATCGAGCTCCTACAGAGGATCCTGGAGGCTGGCGATGACCCGTACTATCGGTACAAGCTCGGGTCGATGCTCCTTTCCGTGGGCAAGCTGCCTGAGGCCGTGTCCGAGATCGAGAGGGTGCTGGCTGCGCTCGAGTCAATGGATGGCGACACCAGACGCAAGACGAGCGTCGGCCGCGTCGACGTCCTGCTGCTCCTCGCTGAGGCGTACGAGAAGCAGGGGAGGCAAGACGACGCATCGCGCGCTATCGACCGGGCGCTCGAGATCCTGCCCCGCTCGAAGGAGGCACGCCACGAGAAAGCGGTCCGGCTCTTCAGGCAGGGTAAGCTGGAGGAGGCGCGAGGTATGTTCCTCGCGCTCGCATCTGATCGAGCGGGCGATCGTTCGGACACCAGCGGAGAGCAACTGGTGTTCGACATGTCCCTGGACACGTGGAAACCCCTTGTCATGGTAGCTAGGTGCAGCTTGCGCCTGGGCGACATCCCCGGGGCCGCAGAGGCTTTGGCTGACGCAGCGGGCTTCGTTCCGAGGAGCGACGACTACCTCGATACCGTCCGGCAGACCCTGAACGAGATCGATCGTGGCCGGACCGGAGGAGGCGAAGAGGGCGCCGCTCGGACCAAGCTGCTCAGGGACATTCTGGATGAGGAAGCAGCGAGAAGACTCGCAAAAGCGGACCTCCTGCTCGCGGAGGGCGAGACTGCCCGTGCCCTGGAGCTATACGCGGGCTCAGCGAGGCTGAGCGGAGGTGGAAACGGTGCCGTGCTCGCGAAGATCGCCCGCGCTCAGCTGCGGCTCGGCAACACCAGGGAGGCGTTCTCGACCTACCTTCAGGCGCTGCGGTCGCTGCCAGGCGACCTGGAGGCCGTTCGTCTGCTCCTGGAACTGACGGAAGAGTTCAAGACCCTCAACAGCGACGCTGAAGGATTTGACGGAGCCGCGACAGTGAGCTGACCGTCCCTAGCCTTGGGAACGAGCGTTTTGGGTCCTGCCCACTAAATGGGCGCGGCGGCTTGCCGATATTGGTAATAGAGCGTAGAGGCAGCGACTTTCGCGCCATGCAACAAAGGAGGGGGTGAGAGGGTGGTAGCCTAGGTCGCGTGAAACGGGAACGGGCGTCCCGGCATGGCGAACAGCCCGCGCGGACAGGGCCGCGCTCCGCGTGACAAGGCGCGGCAAGAGGACGGATCCTCGGCCCGCGGCAGAGCCGCGGGATGAAAGAACAAGGAGGTAGACATGAATGGCTCAGGGTGACATCACCAGAATAGCGTCGAACATATCCGGCATGAACGCGTTGAACGCGTTGAAAGCCGTGAACCAGAAGCTCGGAATCCACCAGCTCAGGTTGTCGACGGGTAAGCGGATCAACGAGGCGGCAGACGACCCCGCTGGGCTCACGATCGCGACGAAGCTGAACTACAAGAGCAGAGGCCTGGGAGTCGCGCTCGACAACATCGGGGATGCGAAGAACCTCCTCGGAGTCGCCGAGGGCAGCCTGAACAAGATCAGCGACATCCTGCTCCTGATAAGAGACAAGGCGGAGCAGGCCGCAAACGACACTCTGGGAACAGCGGAGCGGCAGGCCATAAAGAGCCAGATCGAGGCGCTCGTTGCAGAGATCGACACGATAGTGGACGAGACGGAATGGAACGGGCAATCTCTCATCGGCGCAAGTGCGACGAGCATGACGTTCCAGACCGGGTTCCAGAGCACGGCGAGTACTGAGGTCAACGTTTTCAAGCCGCATGATGCCAGCACCCTGGGCATCGCGACTGTTGACGTGGAGTCGCACGCGTCGGCGACAGCCTATATGGATCTCGTCGACCAGGCGCTGGCCACCGTCAGCTCGACCCTGAAGGACATCGGGGCGATCGTGTCGCGTCTCACGTTCAAGGAAGAGAACCTCATCGTTGCGAAGACCAACACCGAGGCGGCGTACAACCGTATCATGAACGCGGACATCGCAGCCGAGCAACTCGAGGCGATGAAGTACCAGATCCTGCAGCAGACGGCCACCGCGATGCTGGCGCAGGCGAACGTTGCGCCGCAGGCGGTATTGGGTCTGTTCAGGTAGTCGACACGGCTCGGCCCCGAATCTTTGCCCTTGATTCGGGTGTGATCGGTCCACCGCGCGGGACAGGGATACGCTCGTGGGGGGAAGGAGGCCTTCCCCTCACGAGCGCCTAGCACGAGGCCATTACGACGTTCGGGTGAGCCCGTGCGGCCGGGGCTGAGCGAGGCCAGCCGGGGCTCACGTTGTCTATGGTCGCCCAGACCGTGCTTCGTGAAGGGAGAGACCCGGTGTGCCGGAGGCTTTCGGGGCCGACTGGAGGTTATGTCCATGAACGCTGAACTTGACGTGCTGCAGGCTGCGAGCGAGTATAGGGGTCGGAGCGCGCAAGGTGTGTACCGGGCGCAACAAGTGCTCTCGGCAAGGCCCGAGGAGCTCGTGCTGATGGTGTATGACCACATCATCGCGAGTTGCAGGGCCAAGGACAAGAAGAAGGCATCCGCAGGTATCGCGACGCTCATTGACAGCCTGGACCTCGACCAGGGCGAGGTCGCCGCGGGACTGTTCCGACTGTATAGATACGCGATGGAGAGGGTCTGGAAGGGAGAGTTCGGTGAAGCACTTTCCGTGATGCGCCCGCTCCGCGAGACCTGGGCGGCCGCTACGAAGGGTAGGGTGAGCACTGCGAACCCCCTTGGCATCGGGCCGGCAGTAAGTGGCGCGGAGAGGGTTGGCGCCTCGGCCACGGGGTGATTCCACGTGGAAGTCACAGTCGCTGAGGTCAGATTGAGACGTCTAGACATGCTGTCGAACGCTCAAGCACGTCACGCAGCGCCGCGCCTCGCCCTCGTTCCCGATGAGAAGGACGGGCGAGCGGCGACGTATGGTGCGCGTGGGCTCGGAGCAAGAGGTGCGGCGGAGGATCCGCACGAAACACCGATCCGGGCTGCTGAGGAAGCCAAGGCTGAGGCAAAGCGCGCTCGAGAGGCGCAAGAGCGGGCCGAACGTATCGCCAAGCTCCTTGCGGAGGGCGTCGTGAACATCAGGATCACATTCCACGTGGATAACGGCACTAACGAGGTGACCATCAGGGTGATCGACAACGCCACGGGCGAGGTCGTGCGTCACATCCCTCCTGAAGAATTGGCAACCATGATGGAGCACCTAAGAGGATTTGCGGGTCTGGTCGTGGACAGAAAGAGGTAGGTTCGCGGGAGCGCTGGATACTGCGCGAGGGCAGTGAAGCACGGCGTTCAACGAGCTCGGGCTCAAGAGGAGGTGGTCTTCGTGAGTCTCGGTATATTGCCTCTTGCGACAGGCGCGAGTCAGCTCGAGGAGCTCATCAAGAAGTACATGGAGATTGAGTCAAAGCCCGTCACCGACCTCAAAGCTGTCAAAGAGGCGCTCAACACGAAAGCCGCGATGTTCAGGGACCTCAACTCCTCGCTCCTCGCGCTGAAGAACGCGGCGGCAGGTCTCATCCCTGACGACCTTACGTCGCTGTACGATGCGCGAGCCGCGGTTTCGGCGAACCCGGACGTGGTCTCCGCAAAGGCATCGGCCTTGGCGGCCAGAGCGACCTACAGAGTCTTCGTCGAAAGGCTCGCAGGCTACGATGTCGTGGTATCCAACAGCTACGTCAGCACGGGCACGGAGATCTCGATGACGGCGGGCACGGGGACGAAAACCTTCACCGTGACCGTCGGAGGCGCTTCCTGGGACATCAGTGTTCAGGTGGTTGCTGGCGAGGACAATGCCACCGTGCTGGCGAACATAGCCGCGGCGATCAATGCCTCTGGCGCGGGCGCAGTGGTGAGCGCAACGGTGGTGAGCGAGCAGTCGGGCACGTGCCGGCTTGTCATCACCGCGAGGAGTACGGGAAGCGCAAGCGCCATCATCCTCACGGAAGCGGGGGGTGAGCACAACATCCTCTCCGCGTCCGGGACGAGCTCCTCCGTGCAATCCTCGGGCTCGAGCGGAGGGTACCTCGTTGCCCGCGACACGCTGGACGCCAAGTTCACGCTGAACGGCCTTTCGTTCGTGCGGTCGTCAAACGAGGTATCGGACGCTATCTCCGGGGTCACGCTCACCCTCAAGAAAGCGCAGACCACCGGGGAAGCCCCGGTGAACGTGGACGTCACTCGGGACACGAGCTCTTTGAAGGACAAGATAGAGGCGTTCATCTCGAGTTACAATTCGACGATAGGGTATCTCAGCAGCAAGACCCTGGTAGATGTGGACGCCGGAATACGAGGAGACCTCGCGGGCGATCCCACCTACCTGGAACTGAAGCTGAAGATGAACCGGATCATTCAGGGTAGGGTGGAGGGGCTGGCCTACCCTGATCCCACTAGGCTATACGACTTGGGCATCACCCTCGACAGCTCGGGCAACCTCGTTCTAAGCGACGAGGCCAAGCTGGACGCGGCGCTCGCCGACCACCCGGAGGCGGTAGAGGACCTGTTTACGTCGGCGAGCGGGGTGGCTGTCAAGATGCGCGACCTCATGGAGCCGTTTGTAGAGGAACTGACGGGCATCATCGCGCGTCAACAGCAGTCCATCACCAACCAGATCAGCAGGATTGACTCGAGAGTGAAGGACCTCGAGGAGCGCCTGGCCGTGAGAGAGAAGGCGCTTCGATCGGAGTTTTCGTCGCTCATCCGGGCCATGCAGCTCATGAGCGCTCAGAGCGCCTTGTTGAGCAGCTTCATGGCTCAGGCCAACGCGGTGTTCGCTTACTGAACCATGTAGACGAGTCTTGGCGGTTCTCCAGCGCATTCGGGGTCTCCAGGGCACGTTGACGGGCCTCGAAGGATTCAAGACGCAGCATCACGCGGCGTCGCGCGGTGTCAAAGGCCAGCTTGGCCGCAAAGCGCAGGAGCAGTCGGGAGTGCGTTGCCGAAGCGCCCAGGGGCACGGCGCCGAGGGCGTCTTTGCCAACACGCGGACGCGGACCTGCGCTTGCAGACCGGCCGGCTGGACGCGGCGCGGCGTGTTTTCGCGTCGAGCGAGGCGTGACTCGGGGGCACGACAGTGTGCCGTGGAGACCCCGCGCGGGGGAATACCGTCGGTGAGGAGCCACTCGGAGCACCGGCGAGGGCGGGTACTAGCGGTTACTAGCAGAAGAGTTGAGTGGAAGCGAGATTGCGTTGGGAACGACGGCTGTCGGAACGGGGAGGACGCGGCTTGGGCAAGAAGGACGTGCGTGAGGAGAAGATAGCCACGCTTGTCGCGAGCTACGATAGGGAAGCGCTTCTTCTCGAGCGCATCGCTCAACACATGAAGCACGAGATGGAGCTCCTCCGAGCGGGAGACTACGCTTCTCTCTGTGACTCTCTGGTAGGACGCGGCGAGCACGTCGACGGCATCACGCAGATCGAAGCGAGGCGTCGCGAGCTGGAAGCGGAGCTTTCAGACGACCGACCCGCAGTTGGAGGAGCGGGTTCGCTGCGGGAGGCGTTCAAGGACCCTCGAGTGGTGGAGGCTCGCCGCAGGGCTGCGGCGATGCACCGACGGGCTCTCGAGCTCGACGCTGAACTCCGAGAATTGGCGCGCGCTCGCCGAGCCGAAATGGAAAGGGAACTTGCCGAACTTGCCCAAGGCAGAATCGCGAGCCACGCGTACCGTGAGCACGGGCGTGCCAAACTCGCCCCGAGATTCCTCGACAAGGAGCGGTGACGCCCAGCTTCAGACGTCCACCACGGTGGCGCGGAGGCGGGCCAGTCTCTCCAAGAGCCTGCCGCAAGAGCGCCTGCCGCAAGCCCTCCTTAGTGCCACACGTGCCATCATCCGACCATTCCAAGAAGGATATTCCATCTAAGCGTCGAAAAACGTAGCTATCACGCGAACTTCCGTCGCGCGGGCTTCCGCGCACGATAGTCACCCTGGCGGGGTGATTTGAGGGTGGTCTACAGAGTCCTTATCGTTGACGACGAGCCCAACATGAGGGCCGTGCTTTCTGACGTGCTCACCGAGGAAGGATACGAGGTAGAGTCGGCGCGCGACGGCGCAGAGTGTATCGCGAAGGTCACTTCCGGAGACTTCCACGTAGTCGTGCTCGACCTCAAGCTCCCTGATGCGAACGGCATCGACGTCCTGCGCCAGATCAAGGAGCGTTCCCCAGAGAGCGTCGTCATCATGATAACCGCTTTTTCCTCGGTGGACACGGCCATCGAGGCCATGAAGTGCGGTGCCTATGACTACATAACGAAGCCGTTCAAGATCGACAACTTCAAAATGGTAGTGAGGAGCGCCTTGGAGCTTGGGGCGTCATTCTCTCGCGCCCCCCGTCGCCAATCCCTCAGGGCGGAGAGCGAGTTCGGGATGGTGGGCTCCACCCCCGAGATGCAGAGGGTCTTCAGGATGATCGACGACATCGCGCCGACCAACGCGACGGTGCTTATCTACGGTGAGAGCGGAACCGGAAAGGAACTCCTCGCCAAGGCCATCCACAACTGCAGCCACAGGGCGGACAAGCCTTTCGTCAAGGTGAACTGCGCTGCCGTTCCCGAGAGCTTGCTCGAATCCGAGCTCTTCGGGCACGAACGCGGCGCGTTCACGTCGGCCGTGACGAAGCGCCTAGGTCGCTTCGAGGTGGCAGACATGGGCACGATCTTCCTGGATGAAGTGGGCGAGATGAGCCCGGCCATGCAGGCGAAGTTACTTAGAGTCACGCAGGAGAAGGAGTTCGAACGCGTCGGAAGCTCGCAGACGATTCGCGTCGACGTGCGCATAATCGCCGCCACGAACCAAGACCTCAAGGACAAGGTGGCGAAAGGTGAGTTCAGGGAGGACCTTTACTACCGTCTCAGCGTCATTCCCATTTACCTTCCGCCGCTGCGCGAACGAAAGGATGACATTCCTCTCCTTGTGAACAAGTTCGTGGCGCACTACAGTAAGACCATCGGGAGGAAGGTCACGCACGTCTCGGACAAGGCCATGAAGATGCTCGTGGACTACGATTGGCCGGGAAACGTGCGGGAGCTCGAGAACTGCATCGAGCGGGCGGTCATCTTCGCCAAGGGCCAGGTGATAGATGAGAGCAACCTCTATATAGGCAGCCCCGCGATAAACGCTCCTACGGCGCTATCGTGCCAGGGCGCGCACGCCAACGGAGGAACTGTCAACGCCGACTCGGAGGGAATCGACGCGTCTGTCGGGCCGGGCAGACCCCTTTCGATGCGAGAGGTCGAAAAGGCCCATATAGCGCGGGTGCTTCGCGAGACCAACAGCAACCGGACAGAGGCCGCGAGGATTCTCCAGATCAGCCGGCGCACCTTGCTCAACAAGATCAAGGAGTACGGGATAGCGGAGTAGGGCCCCTTTGCGGAGGCCGCCGCCGAGACGCCCGCGGCGCCTGCCTGCATGTCAAGGCCTTGCGGCGTCCGGATCATCGCACGACAGTCTGCGGGGTGTTTTGGGTGGGTAGCGCTTGGCTTGACGTGGCGCTTGCTGCGGTGAGCGCTGGGGCGCTCATGCTAGCCTACTTGGAAAGGCGCGCGGCACGGCGGAAGGTTGCCGAGGCCAGGGACCAGCTTTCCTCGATGCGCGAGTTCGTGTCGGGCCTCGCCGAGAACGACCTTGCCCTGCAGAAGGAGCTGGTGGCAGCAAACGCCGAGCTCAATAGGCGCGTCTTGCAGCTCGCCAGCCTCTTTGAGGTCGGCAAGGAACTCATGTCACTCCGACGACCTGATGAAGTGTTAGACCGCATCGCGGCGATCGCAGGCCGTCTCATCCCCTCCCAAGGATGTGCCATCCGCATATTGAGCCGAGATAGATCCCGCCTCGTACTGAAGGCCCATCACGGACTGTCCCCCGAGTTCGTAGAGAAAAGCGGGTCCGTGCCCGTCGACGCGGGCTCTCTCGGACAAGTCGTGCGGCTGGGCAAACCGCTGGCAGGCGTCGACGGCGCCGGCGAGGCGAGCACGCACTTCGAAGACATGGGGCGTGAGGGGATGACGTTCGCCCTTTCGGTGCCCCTGGCGGTGTGCGGTGAAGTGACCGGGGTCCTGACGGTCTACACCCCGAGCATCCACGAGCGTACGAGAGACGAGATCAGGTTCCTCACGATCCTCGCGGCGTACGCTTCGGCCGCCCTCGAGAATGCGGAGCTGTACGCTGACCTTGGACGAGCCAACAGGGAACTCTCAGCTCTGAAGGAGTACAACGAAAGCATTATCGAGAGCCTGACGATCGGCCTTGCGGTCGTAGACAGGGACCTTGTCATCACCACGTGGAACGGGGGCATGGAGGCCATCACGGGGATCTCGGCCGACCAAGCGCTCGGGAGGAAGTACTTCGAGGTTCTCCCCGAGCAGGCGGAGGCTGGCCTTGCGGACATCCTCGAGGAAGTGCTCGAAGAAGGAGAGACCTTGGAGAGCGACGAGATGCGTCAACACGCGCCGGACGGCAGGGAATACGTGGTCTCGTTCAGGGTGTGCCCGCTGGTGGGCACGCCGGACGGGCCGGCGCAATGCGATGACATCGCCTTCGCTGACGGCGCGAGCGCGGCTTCGTCGCCGGGCGCTCCTGTGACGGGCGCCATAATCGTGGCGGAGGACGTAACCATGCGTGTGAGCTTGGGCGAGCGCCTGAGGAGGGCGGAGCGCCTCAAGGCGGTGGGGGAGTTCGCAGCGGGCGTTGCCCACGAGATCAATAATCCCATAGGCATCATATCTGCGTGTGCGGAGCACCTGGCGGACAAGATCGCGAAAGGCGTCGACTCTCCCAGCGAGTACTTGAGATCTCTGAAGGCCATCGAGCAGGAGGCTGCAAGGTGCTCGGCCATCATAAAGAACCTCACGGTCTTCTCTCGCCACCAGGAGATGCACCTGCGGCCCACTGACGTGCGTTCAGTCGTTGAGGACACGCTCTATCTCGTAGAGCGTCAGGCGGCGGCGTCCGGCGTAACAATAGAGGTGGAGGAGACAGAAGGAAGAAGACAAAGGGCGCAGCACGAGGAAGGAACGGGCCCCCGCCCGAAAGGAATAGGAGCGCGAACGACGAGCGGGGATGGCGATGTCCGTGGCGCGACCGATACGCCTGTGACGAGCCTCCCGCCAGTCCTCGCGGACGAGGCGCAGCTCAAGCAGGTGTTTTTGAATCTCGCCGTGAACGCCATACAGGCCATGCCGGATGGAGGGATGCTCAGGATCCGCTTCGGGTTCGACCAGGGCAGGAGGAGGGCCGGCGGGTGCCTTGGCCGTGAGGCGGACATGACAGGCAGGGGAAGAGGGTGTGTGTGGGTGGCGTTCGCGGACACCGGCTGCGGCATCCCCCGCAAGAATCTCCCCAAGATCTTCACGCCTTTCTTCACGACTCGAAGCACCGGCGTCGGCCTCGGGCTCGCCGTGAGCCACGGCATAGTGGAGGCCCACGGCGGCATGATCTCGGTGGAAAGCAAAGAAGGCGAAGGCAGCACTTTCACGGTATACCTGCCTGCGGCAAGGCACCATTGACTAAGATCACCCGATTGCCTCGGGCGGTCTTTCCCACACAGCCGCGGGCGGCGGTTCCAGGTGATGTCGAAGGTGGTGTCGATTCAATGGTACAGGGAATTGGAAATCCAGTCGAGGCTCTCTTGGAGGAATCTTGCGCTTCGGGCGAGATCCCGGGGGCTGCTTGGGTGTTCGGCAGACGCGACGGCGTGGCGGGAGTGGGAGCTTGTGGATTCGCGATAGTGAATCCCGAGAGGAGGCGGATGACGGTCGACACCGTGTTCGATCTCGCCTCCGTTACGAAGTGCGTCGCGACGGCTACCGGGGCCATGATCCTGATCGAGAGGGGAAGGATGCGCCTGGACGACGGGGTCAAGGAGTTCGTCCCTGAGTTCGGAGCAGCCGGCAAGGAGAGTGTCACGATCCGCCATCTCCTGACCCATACATCGGGGCTTCCCGCCTGGGCTGACCTCTACCTACACGCTTCGTCCCCCGCGGACATGATAGCGAGGATCTGCCGGATGCCTTTGGAGTACGAGCCGGGCAGCAGGGTGGTGTACAGCTGCCTCGGGTTCATAGTCCTCGGCGAGGTGGTGAGCAGAGTAGCCGGGCAGTCCCTGGACGCGTTCGTCAGAGCCGAGGTGTTCGCGCCCCTCGGGATGAGCGACACTTGTTTCAATCCGCCGGAAGGGATGAGAACCAGGATAGCTGCGACGGAGCACTGCAAGTGGCGCGGAAGGGTGCTCATCGGCGAAGTCCACGACGAGAACGCTTTCGCCATGGGAGGGGTAAGCGGCAACGCGGGGCTCTTCTCCACCGTGAGGGACTTGGCTGTGTTCTGCAGGATGTTCCTCGGGGAAGGGTCACTCGGCGGGGTGCGTGTGCTGTCGCCGGCTGCGGTGAGGGCAATGACGCGCGACTACACCGGTCACCGTCTGGGAGAGAGCCGGGGCCTCGGCTGGGTCGTCCGCGGAGAAGGGGCGCTGTCGTCCGCGGGCGATCTCATGTCGGCGAGGGCGTACGGTCACACGGGTTTCACCGGCACGTCGGTGTGGATAGACCCCGAGCTCGACGTATTCGCCGTGCTGCTCACGAACAGGGTGCATTTCGGCCGGTCGTGCGAAGCCCATATCAAGCTCAGGCCGAGGTTTCACAACGCGGTGGTGGGCTTGTTGTGTTGAGGGTAGTCGGCCTGATGTCCGGCACATCTGCAGACGGCGTGGATGCGGCGCTCGTTGAGATACATGGGGCCGACCTGGGTGAACGCCGCTTCCACGTCACGAGCGGTACGGCGTGCGGTGCCGAGGCCGCAAAGGGCGATGGCGAGGATCTCGGAGAACCTCGCATCGAGCTGGGGCGCGTAGTCTTCAAGAGGATACCCTACGCAGCGGACCTGCGCGCGCGCGTGCTCGCGATGGCGCGGCAGGGGGCAGCCAGCGTGGATGAGGTCTGTCGCATGAACTTCGTGCTCGGCGAGGTGTTTGCAGAGGCGGCGCTCGAGGTCATTGAGGCGGCGGGTCTTACGCCTGAGGACATTGACCTCATCGGCTCCCATGGCCAAACTGTCTACCACATCCCGGAGTTCGAGACGTGCTGCGGCGTGCGAACGAGGTCCACGCTTCAGATAGGCGAGTCCGCTGTGATCGCCGAGCGCACCGGCATAACCACGGTAGCGGACTTCCGTGTGCGTGATGTGGCCGCTGGGGGCCAAGGGGCGCCGCTTGTGCCGTATGCTGACTACGTGCTCTTCCGGGACGCACGGCGTTCGAGGATCATCCAGAACATCGGGGGTATCGCGAACCTCACGGCGCTTCGCGCCGGGTGCAGTCTCGGCGATGTGTTCGCGTTCGATACGGGACCCGGCAACATGGTCATCGACGGGGTCGTATCCATAATCACGGAGGGACGGCAGGCGTTCGACAGGGATGGCAGGATGGCGGCATCCGGACATGTGAACGCGGAGCTTCTCGCCTGGGCGCTGTCTCACCCGTTCTTCGAGAAGGACCCTCCGAAGACCACCGGCCGCGAGGAGTTCGGGGCGCAGTATGCGGAGGAGATGATGAAAAGGTCGACTGCCCTAGCGGTCCCGAGCGAGGATGTCGTTGCCACGGCGACGGCGCTCACGGCCGAGTCCATAGCGGCAAGCTACGCAAGATGGGTGATCCCGAAGTGGGGGCGGGGCGTGGACGAGGTCATAGTCGGCGGAGGAGGCGCTTTCAACCCGACCCTCCTCGCCATGCTGCGCCGGCGCCTTCCCGGGGTCACGGTCCTCACCCATGAGGACGTGGGAATCTCCAGCGACGCAAAGGAGGCCATTGCGTTCGCGATCCTCGCGTGCGAGACTGTGTGGGGACGACGCACGAACGTCCCAGGGGCTACCGGCGCTCGACGCCGCGTCGTGCTCGGCAAGATCGTGCCCGGCCGGGCATGGCGCGCGTTCGAGCTGGAGCGGTGAGAGGTGCGATCACGGTGGCGCGGCGGTCGGCGGCGGCACGGTAGCGCGGAGTCATGACCGCGTGGTGGTGGTGCCGAGAACAAGGCATAGTTGCAGGATTGACTCGACGGGGAAAGAATAACCACGAGAGTCGCTTGGGATGGAGTCCGCGGGGCGGCTTTGGCAGGGCGTCTCGCAGCACCATTCGTGCCCCAAGCGGAATGCGCGCGGAATGGAGGAGGCTAAGCATAATAGTGGACACGCATGCATCGCCGGGCAAGTTCGTCATGCCAACGTCGGAGGAGCTTGCCGCGCGGTCGGACGAGGATATCGAAAGCACTCTTGCGAGGGCTGCACGGGAAATGAAGGCAGCCGCCGTGCCGGGCCTCGAGCGGCTCGCGGCGGCCGGTGATCCTCGTGTCATTCTGGCGGCGGTCCGCGCCCTCGGCGAGGTTCGAGACGCTTGTGCTGCTGAGGCGCTCGCAAGGATAAAGGACGGGGCCGGCGACAAGAGCGTGCGGAAGGAGGCAGGGCGATCCCTGCAAAGGCTCAAGTCAGCGGGGATCAACCCGGCGCCGGTTCCTCAAGGCGCTGCCCGGCATGCTCCGGCGATTTCCATGCCTGCGGGGAAAGTGGAGAGCGCGTTCGCCGGGTACTACGATCGGGAGGGCACTCGTTTGCTCGCCACCCAGGTGTGGTCCCCCGCAAGGGGTAGAACCCTGATCGTGTGGGCGTTGAACGAGGAATCAGGGGTGGAGGACTGCCGGGTGTTTCACGGGAGCAAGCGTGCTCTGCGCGAGTGGGCGCGCGACCACATGAAGGACATGAGGCTTGTGGAGATCGACGTGGAGCACGCGAGATTCCTGATGAAAGAGGCAGCTGACGCCGGACGCAGGGCCGGAAAGGAGATGCCTCGAGGATACGCGGTGTACAGTGAGGCGGTCAGGAACATGCCCGCGCCTCCAACGCGCCCGATCGTCTATGAGAGGCTGGAAGTCGACGGGATAAGGAATGATGCGTCGGCGCTCCGTGCCTCCCGCCGTCTCCTGGGCCTATCGTTCGCGTGCCCTTGGGACTTGGGCGAGGCGGCGAGGCCGTTCAGGGAGAGGATTATCGGCATCGCCAAGAGCGTCATCTATACGAGCCCAGCCGTCCGGAGCGAGCGGGTGCGGGCCACAGTCGACGAAGCCGCCGCAGCCATGTTCACGCCGGAGGTGGCGGAAAGGTACCGGAGGCGCCTGGAGGAAACGGCGTACCTGCTCCTTCTCGAAGGCAGAGTCAGGCCGGCGCGTTCCGCGCTCGCCGCCGCCCTTGCCATCGCCGATGGCAAGCCCCTCAGTGAGATGCCTTTTGTCCAGGCGCTGGTGGAGAAGAGCATTGGGGTCGCCAGGAGAGGGGCACGCGAAGAGGCCAGGCTTCGAAGGCTAAGGGCCGAGCGCGAGCGGCACCGTTTGGTCAGGCCTGCCTTCGAGCCCGAGAGCGCGGAAGACGACGACGAGGCCTTGTTCGGAGGCGAAGAAGGCGCTTGGGAGATCGGACCGGGCCCGGAATGGGAAGGAAGCTCTCGCGAGGAAGACGATGACCACTGGCGTGATGATACCGCCGCCGAGAGCGGCGAACTTGGCGACCGAGGCGATGGTCAAAGTGACGGCGGCCGCTCGATCATCATAGATCCACGCAACCCGCGCCCGCTGCGGTGAGATGGGATGGCGAGACTGGGTGACCGTGGGTCACCATGGTTCGGAGCTTCTTGTTGGGGCTCTTGTGTGGGAGGGAACCACTGCGTGAAGGTGGTAGTCGGGTCCACGAACCCCGTGAAAGTCCGGGCGGTGCGCAGAGTGTTCGCCCGAGCTTTTCGTGGCGACGATGTTGAAATCGAAGGAATGAGCGTGGATGCGGGCCTGCCGGATCAGCCATTGGGCGATGGTGAGACCCGCCGGTGTGCGGTGGCCCGTGCAGTGCATGTGCTCAAGACCACGGACGCCGACGTAGGGATCGGATTGGAGGGTGGAGTCGCCTTTGAGGATGACGCCGAGGGCGGAGGGAGCAGCGAGGCCTATCTCATAGGATGGTGCGCCATAGCAACGAGGGACGGGACTCTGTCGGTCGCGCGCGGCGCGTCGATGCCTCTTCCCCCCGCCGTTGGGCGAGAGGTTGCGGCGGGTAGGGAGCTCGGGCCGGTCATGGACGAGCTCACCGGGGTCCACAACTCCAAGCAAAAGCTCGGGGCGGTCGGGTACTTCACATGTGGTTTGCTGCCGCGCGAGAAGTCGTGGGAGTACACGATAACCTGTGCCATGGTCAAGTTGCTCCGTCCCGATCACTACTCCGAGAGAGCATAAAATCTCATTACCGTGGCACCCTTTTGGGTGGAGGTGATGAGGATGGGCAAGATAACAGGGGTGAAGTGCACGGTAAACGAGTGCGTGTACTGGGGCTCGGGCGATGTTTGCGAGGCCGACGCCATAGAAGTGAACAGGAACCCTGCCCAGCGTGGCTCGGCCAGAGGCGCCGGCATGGAGGTAGGACGGATAGGTGAACGCGCCGGAGCACGCGGTGCGGCTAGGGGTGCCGATGTGGAGGCAGGCAGGATAGGCGAACGTGGTGAGACTCTGGGCGAGGGAAGATTCGCGGCCTTCTCGTCTGAACACACCATGTGCAAGACGTTCAAGCCCAGGGCAACCGGGTACAGCCGGTGACCTTCCTCCTTCCCGGTGACATGGACGGCACACTGGTTCCTCCGGCCGGGCGCGTCTCGCGCCCGGCTCGCGTGTTTCGCCCGATGCGGCCTCCGTCATCCAATGGACCTCGTGCCAAACCCCTCTCCTCTTCTCTTCGGGGCCTTCGGGTATTCGGGGCCGCCCCGGTCTCCGTCGTTGACATGCCCAGTGGTCAGGAATATAATAGCTGCGCAGGAAAACCAAACCCGAAAGGGAGGCCGTGAGTTGGAACTCTGGTTTAGCGAGAGGCAGACGCCGAGCGTGGCGCTGTCTTTCAAGATCGCTCGTACCGTTCACCGCGAGCAGACGAAGTACCAGGATCTTGCGGTTCTCGAAACCACCGACGACAGAAGGGTCCTTGTCCTGGACGGCTGCATCATGACGACGGACCTGGACGAGTTCGTGTATCACGAGATGATCGCCCACGTGCCCATGTGCACGCATCCGAACCCTCGGACCGTGCTCGTCGTGGGCGGGGGCGACGGCGGCACCATACGAGAGGTGCTCAAGCACGGATCGGTGCAGACCGCGGTGCTCGCCGAGATAGACGAGGGGGTCATAGAAGCGAGCCGCCGCCACCTGCCGCACCTGTCCGCGTCTCTAGCGGATCCCAGGTGCCGCATCATGGTAGGCGACGGAGCGGAGCACGTGAGGTCCCACCGCGGCGAGTACGACGTAATCATCTGTGACTCAACCGACCCGGTGGGCCCCGGGACCGTGCTTTTCTCGGAGGAATTCTACGGCGATTGCCATCGTTCCTTGACCGTCGACGGAGTGTTCTGCGCGCAGATGGAGTCGCCGTTTGTCCACGCCGAAGTCATCGGGAGGTCTGTGGAAAGCCTTCGACGGGTGTTCCCTGTGGTGCGGCTGTATCTCGCGGTTGTTCCCTCATACCCAGGAGCGCTGTGGAGCTTCGTCCTGGCGTCCAAGAAACACGACCCGATCCGGGACGCGCGGGCAGTGAGCCTTGAAACGCGCTACTACTCTCCTGAAGTCCACAAGGCTGCATTCGTCCTTCCGAGGTTCGTCGAGGAGCTCGTGCGTCCGCGGGATTCGCGAGACGGGCAGGGAGGAGAGGGCGGAAACGTCGGACGCTACGTCGGATCAGACGCGGGATCCGCGAGCCCTTGAGGACCAAAAGCAGGAGGTGAGGAGGTGCCCCGCGAGCTTTCGGACATAAAGGAGCTTCTTGCCGAGAGAGACCTGAGATTGACTCCGCAGAGAGAGGCCATTCTTCGTGTCCTCGTGAACCATGCGGACCTGCACCTTTCCGCAGACGAGGTTTTCCGGCGCACGAAAGAGGAATGCCCGGACATCGGTCTAGCCACCGTGTACCGTACCCTAGAGATCTTTGAGAATCTCGGAATCATTCACAAGCTGCAGTTCGGTGAGGAAGGCAGCAGGTACGAGTTCAACCCCGAGTTCCAGAAACACTACCACCACCACCTCATATGCCTGAGTTGCGGCGGCATCTTCGAATTCAACGAGGACCTTCTCGACGACATAGAGAGGGCCATCTCCGAGCGCACCGGCTTCGACGTCGTTGATCATAGCCTCAGAGTCTATGGATACTGTCGGAGATGCCGGACCGCCGCGCGTGGGACGGGCGACGTCGCCGACAGCCAGAACAAGAGCTCATAGCTACGCATAACATATCCCAACCTGCTCCAGGAGGCGACGTGCTCAGTGCGCCGTAGGAAGCTTGCTGTCGTCGGGACGCCCAACGTAGGCAAGAGCGTGCTCTTCAACGTGCTGACAGGCGCTTACGCCACCGTCTCCAACTATCCAGGGACCACTGTGGACGTCTCGCGCGGTCTCGCAAAGATTCGCGGAGTCCCGTTCGAGGTCATAGATACCCCCGGCGCGTACTCCCTCGTGCCCATCACAGAGGAGGAGCGGGTGACGCTGTTGCTTCTCCTCGAAGAGGACATCGACGTGGTTGTGCACGTCGTGGACGCGCGAAACCTCCGACGGATGCTCCCCCTCACGCTGCAACTCATCGAAGCGGGGTTTCCGCTGCTGGTCGACGTCAACATATTGGACGAGGCAGAGCGCATAGGGATAAGAATAGACATCCCACGCCTCGAACAGGAGCTGGGCGTGGCCGTGGTCGGCACGGTGCTCACGCGCGGGCTCGGGATAGAGGCTCTCAAGGACAGGGTGGTGGCGTGTGTCCAGGGTGTCTCCAGTATCGCAGGCGCACGCGTCGGGACGCTTCGTGGACCACATAGAGCGCGCCGCACGGGAGATCGAGGGCGTGCTCCGGGGGCGCTACCGCATGTCGAAGAGGGCTATCGCCCTCCTGCTCCTCTCGGATGACAAGGACGTGCACGCTCTGGTACGCAGGACTGAAGGAGGCGAGCGTCACGATCGGATCCGCAGGATCGTGGAGTCGACGGCGAGGCTCGCTGACATGCCCTTGTCCTACTTGATCGGCCTCGAACGCCAGGAGCGGGCGGACCTCATCGCCAGGCGGGTGACCACAGAGGGCTCCCGACGCGTTGGCTATGCCGCACAGGCTCTGGACTTCGTGACGCTGTTCCCGCCGACCGCGATCCCGTTGCTCCTCGTCGTGCTCTACTTGGGGCTGTACCGGTTGGTGGGAGTGTTCGGAGCCGGTACGCTGGTGGACTTTCTAGAGAGGTGCGTGTTCGGCGAGGTCGTGAATCCCTTCGTGAACGCCCTCGTGGCGCGGCACGTAGGCAACGCGGCCCTGAGAGAGCTTCTTGCCGGTGATTACGGCCTCATCACGCTCGGCTTGCGGTACTCGGTGGCCATCGTGCTGCCGGTGGTCGGCACGTTCTTCTTGGTGTTTTCGATCCTCGAGGACACCGGTTACCTGCCGAGGATCGCACTCATGGTGGACAGAGCCTTCAAGCTGATAGGACTGAGCGGTAGGGCGGTGATCCCCATAACTCTCGGCTTCGGCTGCGGAACGATGGCTACGATGGTGACACGGACCCTCGAGACCAGGCGGGAACGGACCGTAGCCACGCTGCTCCTGGCGCTCGCCGTGCCGTGCTCCGCACAGCTCGGTGTGACCTTGGGAATGCTCTCGACGAGGCCGCGGGCGGTGCTGCTGTGGGTGGGGGTGGTTGGCACGGTGTTTCTCGTGGCGGGGGGCGCGGCCTCGCGGTTTCTCCCGGGCGAGCGGCCGGTATTCTACATGGAGGTGCCGCCCCTCCGCGTGCCGGTGGTGTCGAATGTGCTCGCAAAGACGTTCGCCCGCATGAGATGGTACTTCGCCGAGGTGATGCCGCTCTTCCTGGGGGCGAGCCTCGTCATCTGGGTCGGCAGGATGACGGGCCTCTTCCAACTTGTGCTGAAGGGGTTGGAGGTTCCGGTGACGCTCATCGGCCTGCCGCCGGAGGCGGCGTTCTCCTTCCTTTTCGGTTTCTTACGGCGAGACTACGGAGCTGCGGGGCTGTATGACCTTGCGAGGTCCGGGAAGCTCACCGACCAGCAGCTCGTTGTGGCGTCGGTTGCCCTCACGTTGTTCGTCCCGTGTGTCGCGCAGTTCGCGATGATGTGGAAGGAACGAGGCTGGAGAACCGCGCTCGCCATCACCGCCTTAGCGTTGGCGGTCGCCTTCGGCACGGGCTACCTTCTCAACCTAGTCCTGACGGAGATTGGTGCCGTAGTATGATGAGCGTTGCGAGCGGAGGCGCGCGGATAATCCGCGTCCGGCGCGACACAATAAGTCAAGAGCGTGGCCAGTCCACGCGTCCCCTTGCGGCGCTCAACGCGGGCGACCGAGGACGGGTGGTGCGGGTCAACAGCGCGAGCGCCCCCCTCCTTCAGAAACTCCTTGCCATGGCAGTGCTTCCGGGAAGCGAGGTCAGGGTGAACCTGACGTTTCCGGTATTCGTGTTGGAGACCGACAACACGCGTGTGGCGGTAGACCGCGCAATTGCGGCGCAGATCTTAGTGGAACCAGCCGTGGATTCGGGAAGACGACTCGACGGCACGAAGGGATGACTGGCGGGCTTTGCTCTCTGTAGCGCTCCGGTTTCTAGTGGCCTCCGCTCTATCGTCGGGGGTCGCTTTCGTGTTCAACAGGGCGGCGTCGCGTGGAGGCCGACCCGGGCCGCTCGTGGCGTTCGTGCTTGGTCCGGGCATCGAGGAGGCTGCCAAGACTGGCTTCGCGCTGGCTGTAGGGGCACCGGTGGTCCTGGCGCATCTCGGCTTTGGCGCAGTGGAAGCGGTGTACGATGCTTGGGGACGACGCGCTTCTGGCGAGAACAGGGCATCCGGGCTTGCTGCGGGGACCATGAGCCTTCTGAGCCATTCCGCGCTCGGGATCGTTGCTCGCGAGGTGCTCGTTCGAACGGGGGAGCCGCTTCTTGCAGTGATGGTCGCGTCCGCCGTGCATGCCTTATGGAACGTCGGAATGGTCGTGCTGACGGGAGCGAGCAGGCGGTGGCAGCCATAAACCTAAGATTGACTTGGTTTCGCGACGGGTAATATAATGAAACGCAAGGCGGCACGAGAAAACGCCGGCGTCAAGTAGGGCTTTAGACGGGTGTACACGGGGTGCCTTGGGCTAAAGCCCTTTTCGGCATGGGCGTGTGCGGAAGCTCGCGACCCCGGGCTGGGCTCCGTTGCAACTCACAGCCGACGGCAGGTTCCAGCGGACCCGTTCCGAGCTTAATGGGATGACCGGGTCCAGCGCGACTGCCGGCTATGAAAGCCGATCCCAAATCCCAGGAGGAGTGCCTTTTGAACAGCTTTCTCTCAGTGCTCATGGAGTCCCCGGAGTTCGAGACCACGTCTTCCAGCCTGGAGAGAGGGATGCCGTCCCAGGTAGTGCTGGGCCTCACGGGGTCCATGAAAAGCTATGTCCTTGCTGCGCTGTACCGGAGCTGTCCGGTTCGTCCTTTCATCGTGGTCACATACAGCCCGCAGCAGGCGGAAAAGCTCTCAGGGGATCTTGCCACGCTGTTGTCTCCAGGAGAAGTCCTCACGTTCCCCGCGCTCGAGCTGTGGCCGCACGAAGAGGCAGCTGAGAACGCCGAACTGATCGCCCAGAGAATCGCGGTTGAGGCGCGCCTCGTAAGGGGCAGGCGGGCTCTGGTGGTCGTGACGGCTAGGGCCTTCGCGAGAAAGCTCGTTCCAGCACGGGTCTTCTCAGAGTTCGCGTTCGCTCTCAAGCCCGGCGAGAGGCACGATCGAGACCGTCTGGCGTCGCGTCTTGCGTCCATGGGGTATGAGAGAGCGGAGCTCGTGGAGAGGCGCGGGCAGTTCGCCACTAGGGGAGACATACTCGACGTCTTCCCTCCGGATAGTGCGTCGCCTCTGCGGATAGAGTTCTTTGACGACGAGATCGACTCGATAAGGGAGTTCGATCTCGAGAGCCAGCGGTCGAACCAAGGAGTCACGCACGCGGTCGTCGCCCCAGCCCGCGAGTTCCTCATCTCACCGGACGTGCGCGAGGCAGGGTTGGCCCGGCTCGAGGCGCAGGTTTCTTCCCAGCGCAGGCGGCTGGAGGGGTTAGGGCGCGTGGAGGAGGCGAGAGCGCTGGGGGTGCGCGCGGACACGGCCCTGGAGAAGTTCCGCGAACAACTCTACTTCGACGGCGATCATCAGTATGCTCCGGCCTTCTACGACGGACTTGGGACCATAATCGACTATGCCGCCGATCCCTTGGTGGTCGTGGACGAACCTGCCCGCCTGAAAGAGGCCTTCCTCGGTTTCGAGACGGAGGTGCGTGAGGCGTACAGCACGCTCCTGGAGACCGGGAGGGTGCTCCCGACGGAGGCTTCGCTCTTCTGTTCCTCAGAGGAGGCGATGGCTTGCCTCCATCGCAGACAGCGCGTGGAGTTCGTGCTGCTCGCCAGGGGTGTGGATCTCACTCACACCGACAGGGTCAGGTCGTTCTCAGGCAAGCCGGCAAGTCCTTATCATGGCAAGTTCGACTTGTTGGTCAGGGATCTCAAGGCATGGCGCAGGAAGAACCACCGGGTAGTCGTCGTGGTCACCACCGAAGACAGGGCGCGAAGGTTCCGCGAGGTCATGTCGGAGAACGGTATCGAGGTCACGTACGTGCAGTCCATTGCCGAGGAGGTCAAGCCCGGAAACGTCGTCGTGACCGTGGGGTCTCTCGAGAGCGGTTTCGAGTTTCCGTCGCTGCGCCTGGTGGTGCTCACAGACGTCGAGCTGTACGGAGCGGAGAAGCACAGACGCAGGCTGTCTCAGCCGGCTCAAACCCCCGGATCGCGGCTCGCAGCGTTCACGGAACTGCGACCCGGGGACTATGTGGTACACGTGGCTCACGGCATTGGGAGGTACATGGGAGTCAAGACGCTCGAGGCGGCCGGGGCGAAGCGCGACTACCTGTTGATCCAGTACGCGGGCGAGGACAAACTGTACGTGCCCACGGACCAGATCGGCCTGCTGCAGAAGTACGTCGGTCCGGAGGAGTCGCCGCCCAGGCTCTACAAGCTCGGAGGAACAGAGTGGAGCAAGGTGAAGGCCAGGGTGAAGGAGTCCGTCCGGGACATGGCCAGGGGTCTCCTCGAGCTGTACGCCGCGCGCGAAGCCATACAAGGTCACGCCTTCAGCGCTGACACGCCTTGGCAGAGAGAGTTCGAGGACGCGTTCCCGTACGAAGAGACTCCTGATCAGCTGAACGCCGTGGCAGAAGTGAAGGCGGACATGGAGAGGCCGAGGCCAATGGATCGACTGCTGTGTGGAGACGTGGGTTACGGCAAGACCGAGGTGGCGATCAGGGCAGCGTTCAAAGCGGTCATGGACTCCAAGCAAGTGGCAGTGCTCGTGCCGACCACGATCCTGGCGCAGCAGCACTTCACTACGTTCAAGGACAGATTTGCGGGCTACCCCGTAAAGATCGCTGCTCTCTCAAGGTTCCAATCTGAGTCGGAACAGCGAGAGATCTTGAGGGACTTGAGGAGGGGGTCCTTGGACATTGTCATTGGCACCCATAGGCTGCTTCAGCCTGACGTCAAGTTCAAAGATCTCGGGCTCGTGGTCGTGGACGAGGAGCAAAGGTTCGGGGTCGCACACAAGGAATTCCTGAAGGAACTGAGGAAGACGGTCGACGTTCTTACACTGACGGCGACCCCTATTCCAAGAACGCTTCACATGGCGCTCACCGGCGTCCGCGACATGAGCATCATCGAAACCCCCCCTGAGGACAGGTTCCCCGTACGGACCTATGTGATGGAGCACGATGACGCGGTGATCCGTGAGGCCATCGTTCGTGAGCTGGCCAGGGGCGGACAAGTATACTACGTGCACAATCGTGTGCAGACCATAGACTCCGTGGCGGTGTTCCTATCCCGCCTCGTTCCTGAGGCCAGGATAGCGGTGGCCCACGGCCAGATGCCAGAGGACAGGCTCGAGGAAGTCATGCTCAGGTTCCTCGACCACGAGTACGACGTGTTGGTTGCCACGACCATCATCGAGAACGGGCTCGACATAGCCAACGTGAACACGCTCATAGTGACCGATGCGGATACGCTCGGACTCGCCCAGTTGTACCAGTTGCGCGGCCGAGTGGGACGCAGCAACAGAGTGGCGTACGCATATTTCATGTACCATAGGAATGGCGTGCTCTCCGAGGTCGCGGAGAAGAGGCTGTCGGCAATCAAGGAGTTCACAGACTTCGGGTCGGGCTTCAAGATAGCCATGCGCGATCTGGAGATCAGAGGGGCTGGAAACCTTCTAGGAGCGGAGCAACACGGCCACATAGCAGCCGTGGGCTTCGAGCTCTACTCGCGGTTAGTGGAAGAGGCCGTGAGGGAGCTTCGCGGCAGGCCCGCCAAGGAGGAGAAGGCGGAGCCCGTCATAGACCTCGGCGTGAGCGCTTTCATCGGGGAAGATTATCTCGCCGATCCGAGGTTGAAGATCGAGATGTACAAGAAGATCAACGCTGCAAGGACAGTGGAGGACATTCGCGATCTCGAAGAGGAGATCGAGGACAGGTTCGGCCCCGCACCGGAGCCGTGCCGAAACCTGCTCACCATCGCACGCATCCGGGCCATCTCGAGGGAAATGGGGGTGGCCCAGGTGGCGTCCGAGCGAGACCAGGTGGTCGTGAAGCTGCTGCCCGGGGCGAAGGTTTCCCAGGACCAGGTCATGGAGGCCGTCAGGGCCAACAGGGGCAGGGTTTACGCGAACTTCGGCAAGAGCCCGTCCCTACGAATCAGGCGTTCAGGTCTGTCCGACGGGGATCTTCTGCGAGTCATAGAAGACACGCTCCATCTCGTTCAGGCCCGTTCTCCGGAGGCGTGGGAGGCGCGCCGACAGTACGACCAAGGAAAGCGCGGTCTTTCCGGAGGCGGGAAACTCGGTGGTCGTGCGACGTCCATTGGATAGCGGACATGGGCGTCTCACAGCCTCAGCCGGGTAGCTCTGCATGTTTGTTGCGTAGTTGGTTACCATATACTCTGCGAGACCGGGGTTGGAAAGCAGAGAAGGCGCAAGGCTTGGGCAGTGCGCGGCGCCTGGCGGGACGCGGTGACGTCGCGTTGCAGGCTGCGGGCTTGAAACGGTCGACGAGTATGTGGCAAAACTGAATAAAATTGTCATTAGAGTAATAGTCTATGGATGAACACGTAGATCAAACGAGATTATCTTGACTTGAGAGGAGGGACAACGGTGAAGGCCACGGGCATTGTAAGACGCATTGACGATCTCGGAAGGGTGGTCATACCCAAAGAGATCAGAAGAACGCTACGGATTCGCGAAGGCGACCCGCTCGAGATCTTCGTTGACCGTGAGGGTGAGGTCATCCTCAAGAAGTACTCGCCCATCGGAGAACTCGGCGATTTCGCCAAGGAGTACGCGGATTCGTTGTATGAGTCCACGGGACACATAGCGTGCATCGCAGATCGTGATGCCATCATAGCGGTGGCCGGTGGGCCGAAGAAGCAGTTCATGGACAAGCGAGTGTCCCCGGCAGTCGAGAAGGCCATGGAGACCCGCAGAGCCATCGTGATCAACGAGCCCGGAAAGCACGAGTACTGCGAGACTTGCCCCGTTGTTGAAGATGCCAGAGACTGCAAGTTTTCCAGCGAGGTGATAGCGCCGATCATAGCGGAGGGCGATCCCATAGGGGCTGTGATACTGTCGTCGATGGATCCCAACGTCAAGATGGGAGACTTGGAACTGAAGCTGGCCGAGACGGCCGCAGGGTTCCTGGCGAAGCAGATGGAACAGTGAGAAGTTGACTAGCGGGTCTACTGGGTAGCAGAATGGCGATAATTGGCGGCGGTTGTGGCGGAAGGGACGCCATCTCCGTGCAGGTGGATGTGGTGGCGGGCGGCGTGGAGAGCGCCTGAGGGCCGCTTACGGGGGTGACGCGACGCAAGCCAGCGAATGCCGTGCCGATAGCAGCAGGCAGTGAGCCGAGAAGGCTCGCTGCCTGCTCGTGCGAGGAGGATGCCGCGCGAAACGGCGAGACGGGCGCATGTTGCCTGCAGGTCGGCCCTGTAGTACAATTGGCTCGTGCATCTTCCGTCCAGCGGCCTCCGGACGTCGGCTCTGCTACCGGACCGTCCGCGGTGCCTGAAGGGGCTGACGAGAATCCAGTCGGGCCGCGCCACGGGAAGGGGCCGGAATACGGGACCCCGCAAGGCGGGGACGTGAAAGGCGTGAGTAGATGACGGGGAGGTCTCTCGTGAGGGGAGCGGCGATCCTCGCTGCGGCGGGCCTGGTCAACAGGTTCCTCGGCGCGGTCTCCCGGATCGCCCTGCCCACGCTCATTGGGGACGAGGGCGTCGGCCTGTACCAAATGGCTTATCCGGTCTATGGGGTATTTTTGGTGGTCTCGACAGCAGGCGTCCCGGTAGCGGTCTCCAAACTCGTTGCGGAGCAAACGGCGCGAAACAATCCTACGGGAGCCTTGAGGATCCTCAGAGTCGCGACGGGCATTCTGCTCTTGACGGGCACGTTCTTCTCAGTCGCCCTCGCTCTCGGAGCGGGTCCTATTGCCAGGTACGTGGCCCGCGACGCGCGGGCAGCTCTTGCCATAATGGCGGTTTCTCCCGCGGTGCTCATACTGTCTGTGACGTCCGCGTTCAGAGGGTATTTCCAGGGGCTACAGAACATGGGGCCCAGCGCGGTTTCACAGGTGACCGAGCAGCTCGTGCGTGTATCGACGATGGTCGCCCTTGCGTGCGTCCTCTTGCCGGCTGGTGTGGAGTTCTCGGCGGCCGGGGCGAACCTGGGTGCTGTGATTGGGGGCGCGGCGGGGTTCGTGGTGCTGCTCGTGACCTACTTCAGAACTCAGCACGTTCCCGGGTCCTGGCGCGTAACGTGGCCGCGGCTCGGCACGATGCTTGCTGAGCTTCGCACGGCGAGTTCGAGAGCCAGAGGCAATGACAAGGGTCCGCAGGGAGCCGAGGCGGACTACACCGAGTCAACACTGGCTGTCACGAGACGCATCTTCTCTCTTTCGCTGCCAGTAGTGTTAGCGGCAGCGATAATGCCCCTCATGCAGGTTCTCGACATAGCCATCGTGCCAATGCGCCTCGCTGACGCCGGGTTCACGCCGGAAGACACCACGAGACTCTTCGGGCGGCTCACCGGGATGGCCCAACCGCTCATGTACTTCCCCACCTTGGTTACGGCTGCGGTGGCGGCGAGCGCCGTGCCGGCGATCTCAGAGGCTCTCGCTCGACGTGACAGGGGCACTCTATCTGGAAGAGCCGAGGAAGCCATCAGGCTTGGGTTCCTGTTCGCGCTACCATCGGCCGTCGGGCTGTTCATATTCGCCAGGGAGTTCTCGCTCATGCTGAGATGGCCGGCAGAGGTGGAAGTGCCTCTGCGCGCGCTTGCCTTCGGCACTGTATTCCTCGCGCTGCAACAGATCACCTCGGGCATCCTTCAAGGCCTTGGAGAGGTTACCGTGCCGGTGCGTAACCTTGCGAAAGGGGCCGTGGCCAAGCTGGTGGTGAGCTTCGCGCTCACAGGCATGCCCGCGTACGGCATCAGGGGCGCGGCTCTTGGCACCGTGGCAGCGTTTGCCGTCGCAGGTCTTCTCAATGTGGCGGCGCTCGTGCGGATGCTCGGTTTGAGCGTTGATGTCATGAACACCGTGGTGAAACCCGCGGTGGGCGTCATAGCCATGGCTGTGTCGGCGCGCGCCGCGTATGGGGGATTCTACAGCGCGACGGGGAGCAACGTCCTTGGATCATTGGTCGCAATAGGCGTGGCTGTTGTAGTGTACGGGCTGGCGCTTCTTGCCACCGGAGTAGTCGGGCGGCACGAGATCGAGGTGTTTCCCGGCGGCAGACACATCGCGCAAGTCCTGCGAAAGCTAAAGCTGCTCCGTCGTTAGCCACGAAGCGGGCTGCAGCGCCTCGTTTGCCCAGGTGGGACGCCGTGCAGAATGCCACCCGCGAAGATGCCCGCGATGACGGCGGCGGGGTCGGCCAGGGCGACGAGGGCGACACGGCGAACGGGGTCTGCAGCGGAGTCCTTGGGAAGGTGCAGGGCATGTCGATGAAGCAGACAGGAGAAGAACGGACCGAGAAAGGACAGACAGGGCAAGAGCGGAACAGGGGTTCGTCGGACGCGGCGCACGACGAGTATTCCTTGGCCCCGCTGGTCGCGATCATGCGAAGGCTCCGGGGCGAGGGTGGATGTCCCTGGGATCGCAAGCAGACCCACGAATCCCTCAGGAGCTACGTGGTCGAAGAGGCCTACGAGGTCGTCCAGGCCATCGACGATCGCGACGACGACGAGCTTTGCGAGGAGCTCGGGGACCTGCTCCTTCAAGTGGCGTTTCATTCTCAAATAGCGAGCGAGTCCGGGCGGTTTGACGTAGCCGACGTCATACGAGGCGTTGTGGAGAAGCTCATCCGACGCCACCCGCACGTATTCGGGGACGTGGAAGCGAAGGACAGCAAGACCGTCCTTCGCAACTGGGAGAGGATAAAACAGAGGGAGAGAAAAGACGAGAGCGGCGAGGGATCGATCCTCGACAACATTGCCGGAGCCATGCCCGCCCTAATGAGGGCACTCAAGGTCCAATCGAAGGCGTCAAGGGTCGGCTTCGACTGGCCGGACGTGAGCGGGGCACTCGCGAAGGTCCGTGAGGAAATGGACGAGCTGGAAGAGGCACGGCGGACCGATGATAGAGCAAGGGTGGCCGAAGAGGTTGGCGACGTGCTCTTCGCCCTGGTGAACGTCGCGAGATTCCTGAAAGTGGACCCGGAGATAGCGCTGGGCCGCACGGTGGACAAGTTCATCTCCCGGTTCAAGCACATCGAGATGCGGGCGTGCGAGGCAAAACGCCGAGTGGAAGACATGACTCTAGACGAGATGGATTCACTGTGGGAGGAGGCAAAGACCAAGGCTCCATCCGGCGCGGACGCGAAGGGGTAGGTGGCTTGGGCGGTACGAGGATCTGATGTGCCGTGCCTCGCGCGTTCTGATCGGGGAAAGAACTGGGGCCTCCAGTTCGAGGAATGGACGCCAGACCTGCCTGCGCATTCAGGTGGGTCTTTTTTTATGGGGACTGGCATAACCATTCATCAAGGGAACCGGGCAGCGAAGGGCGCGACGGGTACCGTGGATGGGAATAGCTGCCCAGGTGTGGGCCTCGTGGGTGAGCGGCAATCGATGTTGGACCTACGTGTGGCGGCGGCATCCGAAACGTTGGGGGGGAACGTGGATGGTTGACGAGAAGAGGCGGATAACAACTGCGCCGTCACAGCACAAGGTGGTCGTCACCGAGCGTGAGACCATCACGGTGGACGGCGTCAGCAATGTGGAGAGCTTCGATGACCAGGAGGTCGTCCTTGAAACCACAGCAGGAATGCTCATGCTGAGAGGCAGGGAGTTTCACATCAAGCAGCTCAACCTCGACGAAGGAAACCTCACCATCGAGGGCTTCCTGGCAGGTTTGGAGTACGCCGAGGAAGTGGGGAAGAAGGCTAGGAGCTTCCTGGGGCGGTTGTTGAAGTGATCGAACCGGTCGGGTCGCAGGCGTTCACACTCCTCGTGACCGTGCTGACAGGTGTGATCGTCGGCATGTCTTTCGACCTGTACCGCGTGGCAAGATGCGTGTTCGGGTTGGGTCCGGTCTTGACCGCCGTGGGCGACATCCTGTTTTCGCTATTCGCCGCAACGGTCGCATTCACATTCCTCCTTGCCACCTGCTGGGGCGAGGTGAGGTTCTTCATGTTCCTCGGCTTTGGGGCGGGTTTCGCCGGGTACAGGGCTGTACTGGGGCACCGCGTCATAGGGGGCGCGGTGTCGATGGTGGAAGCGTGCCGGAGTCTGAGAAGACAGGCGAGTTTAGGAGTGCGTGAAGCTTCCTTCAGGTTGCGGCGGACCGCGGCGATGGTGCGGAAGCACGTTGCACGGGGACGCTTGGCGAGTAGAATTGCTCACAGAATGTTGCACCACCCGCGAAGGAGGAGCTGAGAGAGACCGCGTGATTCGCACCGCATGATCTGCATCGGGGTCTCAGAAGGGTTTCCCGGGACGGCGTCGAATAGACACCTCGGGCTGCGAGGGGCGCGCGGCAAGGATGAGATGAGTGTCAAGTCATCGAACCGCGGGAAGCGAGGGTGGTCCCCCTGGCCACGAGAGAGAAGACAACCCAATCGCCGTGGAAGCCCGTCAGGCGGGTGCTAGTCGGGCTATTCGTCTTCGGAGTGGCGTTTCTATACTTGAGAGCGTACTTCGAGCTTGTAAAGGTGAATTACCAGATCTCCGTGGTGGAGAAGGAGATCGCGGTCTGGGAGGCCAGGTGCGACGACCTGCGCAAGCAGATAGAGTTTCTCTCCAGCGACGAATACGTCGAAAAGGTCGCCCGCGAGGAGTTGGGCCTCGTGAAACCTGGAGAGGTGCCGTTCATAGTTGCCGAGCCCGGGAATCCCGACGCTTTCCCTGGTGTGGCGAAAAGGGCGGGCGCCGATCCCAAGAGTATCCGCGACTGAACGGCGGGGGAAGTGCGTGACGCGCGACCCTCCGCGCAGCACAGCGGATGCCGCAGCCGTTGGCTTGCTTTGGATTGACACACGGCGGGCTTACAGAGTATAATGGACTAAAATTTGGGTTGCGTATCGCGTTGACCAGGAGAACATGAGGGGGAGTTCACCAAGTATGCCGTCGCTCGAGGTAGGCAGCATCGTCGAGGGCCGCGTGACAGGCATCACGCACTTCGGGGCCTTCGTCGAACTGGCCGGGGGCCAGACCGGACTGGTTCACATTTCCGAAGTCGCTGACACGTACGTACGAGACATAAAGGACTATTTGAAAGAGAACGATATCGTCAGGGTGAAGGTTCTCGCCGTCGAAAACGGCAGGATCGGGCTGTCCATCAAGCAGGCCGATCCGAATTACCAGCCCGGCCGGGGTAGGAGGATGGGTGCGGCCGCACGGCAGTCCTTCGAGGAGAAACTCTCGAAATTCCTCAAGGACAGCGACGAAAGGCTGTCAGACCTCAAGAGGAGCCAAGAGTCGAAACGAGGCGGGCGTGGAACTCGTTACTCCCGTATCGGGGGCGTTTGAGTCATGCCTCGCCGGATTGCGGCGCTCGCGTGACTGTATCGCGGTGATGTCACGGCGCCGCTCGTAAGGCGCGTGCGCAGATCACAACAGGACAAGCGAACGAAAGAAGGCCGGTGCGCTGGTGCGACCGGCCCTTTTGACGCGATGGGATGGGGAATCCCCATGACCGATGAGGAGCTCGTGGAAAGGCAGATGGGCAGGAAACCGAGGGGCTTCGTGAGGGTGGCTACGCGATGCCCGCTTGGTCTACCCGAGACAATCGTCACGAAACCCGTCATGCTCAAGGGAGACGCAACGGACCGGAGGGAACGCGTGGAGCCCTTTCCCACGGTCTTCTGGCTCACGTGTCCCGGCGCCGTGCGCGCCGTGTCCGAGCTCGAGGCTCGGGGCTGGGTCAGGAGGCTGCAAGAGAGACTCGCGCGCGACCCGATGGCCTTTGAGGCTCACCTGGATGCCGCAAGGTCGTACGCAGACTACCGCGTGTCGCTGTTGTCTCCCGGGGAAGCTTCGCACCTGGCCAAGGAGCATCCGCGGCAGTACAAAGTCATAGCGTGCTCGGGCGTCGGGGGCGTGCTCGGCAGGTCGGGTGACGCCGGCGTCAAGTGCCTCCACGCCCACTACGCCGACTATCTGGCTCGAGGCGTGAATCCTATCGGCAAGTGGGTTCGTGAGCTGTTGACAGGGACCGCCCGTAGCTCATCCGCGTCTGCCTTTCCAGCGCCCGAGTGAGCGCTGCGGCCACCACCAGCACAGCAAGGACCAAGGTAAGAGCTATGCGGATGCCGAGAGCGTCTGCCATGACCCCTACACCCGCCGCTCCGAGGGACCCGGCCCCCCAAGCGACGCCCATCATGAAGGCGGAGACCGTGCCCGCCCTTGCTGGGGCGAGATCCTGGGCGATCATGGTTATGACCGGCATAGGGGCGTAGAGCATGATCCCACCCGCGGCGAGGAGCGCGTAGGAGACGGGCCCTTTCACGTGCAGAAATCCCAGAAGGAGGGGCAAGGACGCCAGCCAGGCCACGGTCATGAGCCTGAACGACCCCACCCTATCGGCGACTGGCCCGGCAATCATGATCCCTGCCGTCCCGGCGAACATGAACATCGAAGCCACGGACCCGTACGCCACGAGAGGAAGGCCCATCTCCTTGAGGTAGATGGGCAGGAACGTCGTGAAGCTCGTTGAGACCGACAGGCGCAGCGTAGCGATCACCCAAAGCATCGCGAGGGCGCGAGCGGGCACCGACCGGTCCCGGTCGGCTAGTTGGACTGCCGCGTCTTCCCCCCGGCTTGCATCGTCGCCGACAGTACCGTTGCTGTGATGAAAACTCGGAGTCTCCACCCCTACCCGACCGGGATCCCCACGATCCCCGCGTCGCGATCGAGGCCCTGAGGTTCTCGTCCGGGGGCGTCTCGCCGGGGCCTTCGGAGCGAACCGATAGATGAACAGCGAGACGAGCACGCCCGGAAGCGCCGTGACATACGTGTGGCCAATCCCGAGAGTGCTCACAACGGAAAGCAGGACGAGGGGCCCCAGAGCGTATCCGAGCTCTCCCGCGGTCGTGAAGGCCGACAGCATGAACCCCTTGCGGGTCTGGTCGATGGAACCGGCCATGGCCGCACCCTGTGGGTGAAACATGCCGGATCCTATTCCCCCAAGGATGAGCAAGACCACGAGCAGCGCTTCACTGCCAGCGAGCCCGATCGCGCACATGGCTGTCGCTGTGATCAAAGGTCCCAACACAATGAAGGCCCTGCTGCCGGACGTGTCAGCGAGGTGGCCGACCAGCGGCTGCACCAGAGAGGACGTGGTGGCGTACGCCGCGGAAAGCAATCCCGCCATCGCCAGCGACATTTCGAACCTCGCCACGAGCATCGGAAGGAGCGGTGTGAGGAACGCAGCATAAAGGTCGTTCGTGAAGTGGCCACATGTCACTGCAGCGAGTTCGAGACGTTTGCGCATGAATCATCATATTCGACCTCGCGGAAGGATATCCTTGCAAGCACGTAGAAGAAGCGGAAGAAAAGTTGCAGGTTGAGGACTGACTCACTCAAGGAGATGTGACCGGGCATGGATTGGAAGCTCTTCGCGCTGACCTTTACGACCCTGTTCCTCGCTGAGATGGGCGACAAGACGCAACTTGCGGTGTTCACGCTCGTGGCGCAGCACCGTCTGGTCGTCCCGGTTTTCCTCGGGGCCTCGCTCGCGCTGTCAAGCGTGAGCCTCATCGGCGCGCTCTTTGGGGGCGTAGTCTCGAGGTTCCTTCCAGCCGAATACCTGCAAATCGCTGCAGGTGTTCTCTTCATCGGGATGGGGGTGTTCATCCTGGTCCAGGCTGTTGCGAGGCTGGCGGGCTGATGCCCGTGCGGAGGAGCTCTCATGCGTTCGCTGAACGGTGTCTGCACCTTCTTGGAACAGGCAGTGAACTGGCCTCAAACGGGTGTGGACCGGCTGAGAACCGAATGGGAGATGAAGCGGGAACAGGCTGGCAAGTGGCGGAGGAGAGGCCGGAGGCCGAGGGGGAGAAGGACGAAATGATACTCGTGCTCGACATCGGCAACACAAACATCGTCATGGGTGTGTATGAAAGAGAGCGTCTCATAGCCAGCTGTCGCATGGCGACGGACCGGCAGAAGACGGCGGACGAATATGCCATGCTAATCCGCGACCTCTTTTCGTATCACGAGATCGACTTCTCCGGCGTGAGCGGCGTCGCCATCTCGTGCGTGGTGCCACCGGTCATAGGCACATTCGAGGATCTCGCAAGGCGCTATTTCCACTGTGAACCCGTTGTCGTCGGGCCTGGGGTCAGAACCGGCATGGTCATCCGGTACGAGAACCCGAAGGAGGTAGGTGCTGATCGAATCGTGAACGCCGTGGCAGCGTATGAAAGGTACGGAGGGCCCGTGATAGTGGTGGACTTCGGCACCGCTACGACGTTCTGTGCCATATCCGCCTCCGGCGAGTACCTCGGCGGCGCCATCGCGCCCGGCATCGGCATATCGAGCGAGGCTCTCTTCGCGCGGGCGGCAAAGCTGCCCAGGGTAGAGCTGACAAAACCCAGGAGCGTCATAGGGCGAAGCACCGTCTCGAGCATGCAATCGGGGATCATATACGGGACGGTCGGACTCGTGGACGAGATAGTGAAGAGGATGAAACGCGAGATGGGCGGCGATCCGAGAGTGATAGCCACCGGAGGGTTCGCGCCTCTCATAGCGGAAGACTCGTCCGAGATAGATGTGCTGGATCCCAACCTCACCTTGGAAGGCCTGCGCATATTGTTTGAGAGGAACGCGCCGGCTCAGGCGGCCGGCATTTGACTGGAAGGGCGCGGGCACCGGCTCTCGTGCCCGTCCCAGTTGGGGGCTTGTCGCGTGTTCATGGGAGTGATGGTGGTCTGAGAGATTCGGTTGAGAGAGCGATAACCGTCGGGCTCGAGCTGCCCGGCGCGCGATGGTGGGAGATAGAGGACTCTCTCGATGAACTCGGCAGGCTTGCGACGACGGCCGGCGCCGAGGTGGTGGGCAGGGTCGTCCAAAAGAGGGCTCGGCCCGACCCGGGAACGTACATAGGGGAGGGCAAGGCCCGGGAGCTCGCGGCCACGGTCATCATGTCCCACGCAGACCTCGTGATCTTTGATGATGAGCTGAGCCCCGCCCAGCAGCGCAACCTCGAGGACATAATAGGCCTCAAGGTCATCGACAGGACCTGTCTAATCCTCGACATCTTCGCGTCGAGGGCGGCGAGCAAGGAAGGCAAGATACAGGTGGAGCTCGCTCAGCTTTCATACCTGCTTCCGAGGCTCGCAGGCAAGGGAACAGAGCTGTCCCGCCTGGGCGGCGGCATCGGCACGCGCGGCCCCGGAGAGACCAAGTTGGAGACGGACAGGCGGCGGATACGTAGGCGCATCGCTGCTCTTCGCGGTGAGCTTGACGAGATCGCGAGGAGGCGTGGATATCAGAGATCTCGCCGCAAGGAAGCGGGATTGCCTGTCGTTTCGTTGGTAGGCTACACCAATGCTGGCAAGTCAACGCTCTTCAACGCGCTCACAAGGGCCGGCGTGCTGGCGGAGGACAAGCTCTTCGCCACGCTTGACCCGACGATGCGCAGATGTAGATTGCCGGGAGGAAGAACCGTGCTCCTCGCGGACACGGTTGGGTTCATACGCAAGCTCCCGCACGAACTCGTGGCGGCCTTTCGCGCCACGCTAGAAGAGGTTGCCCAAGCCGACATCATCTGCCACGTAGTTGACGCGAGCCATCCGGGCAAGGACGAGCAGTGCGCGGCTGTGGAGGCCGTCCTCGCCGACCTCGGTCTCCGGGAGAAACCGACTTTGACCGCGCTCAACAAGATCGATCTAGTCCCGGGCGAGCTCGAAAGAGAGCGGCTTCGCGTGGAGCACCCCGGCGCGGTTTTCATCTCCGCACGTGAGCGGAGCGGGCTTTCCGACTTGCTCTTGCAGATGGAAGCTCTCCTCGGGAGCCACAGAGGGGACCTCGAGCTCGAGAAGCTCCCGACTACCTGTGGCGCCTGCGCTGGCATCGGCACCGGGGTTCGTGCGGTGGGCATCGGTGACGTGAGGCTCTCCATTCCCGTGGTACTCGCGCCCATGGCCGGGGTGACAGACCTCGCGTACCGTTTGCTGGCGAAGGAGATGGGGTGCGCGCTGGTGTACACTGAGATGATCTCAGACAAGGCGCTCGTGTTCAACAACGAAAGAACCTTTGAGATGCTGCGCGTGTCGGAGAGAGAAAGGCCGGTTGCCGTTCAGCTGTTCGGAAGCGATCCCGAGACCATGGCCAAAGCGGCTGTGATCGTTCAAGAACGAGTGCGCCCCGAGATCATCGACATCAACATGGGATGTCCTACACCTAAGATAGTCAAGAACGGCGAGGGTGCGGCGCTGATGAGGAACGTGCCCCTCGCCCGGGACATCGTCGCGGCGGTGGTTGGTTCGTCGCGCGTTCCTGTGACCGTCAAGATGAGAAAGGGATGGGACGGAGATCACGTGAACGCCGTTGAGCTTGCGCTGGCTGTGGAGGAGGCGGGAGCGGCGGCCGTGGCGGTCCATGGGCGAACCCGCGACCAGTTTTACTCAGGCGCGGCGGATTGGGGCGTGATCAGGGAAGTGAAAGAGGCCGTCGGCATTCCGGTCATCGGCAACGGCGACGTGCGTTCCGCGGATGACGCCGCGCGCATGCTGGGCGAGACAGGGTGCGATGCCGTGATGATAGGCAGGGCAGCGCTGGGCAACCCCTGGATCTTCAAGGAAGTTGCGACGTTCCTAGCGACGGGCGAGAGGCTCGCTCCACCGTCGCTCGCCGAACGAATCGCGATGGCCATCCGGCACCTCGACATCATGATCGGCCTCTTTGGTGAGAGGAGCGCTGTGCTTCAGATGAGAAAGCACGCCGCGTGGTACATCCGCGGGGCCCGCAGCGCGGCGCAAGCCAGAGCACGCGTGAACGCCGCGAGAACGAGGTCGGAGATGGTGGAAGCCTTGATGTCCGTCATCTCCGGCTCTCAGCCATTTGCGTTTCAGCGCGAGCCCTGTTAGAATGGAAGTGTGCACAAAAACGTCTACGCCGTGGCGAGTGTATGGATGAAGCACGGAAAGCCGCCGCGCGGGGGCGTGGAGGGGGTGAGCCGGCTGGAGTTCGTCCGCATCGGTGACAAGCTCGTGGATAAGACGCGAGTGTACAAGGCGATCGACAGGATCCTCGATCTCCGCGCGAAGGGGTTCTCGCAGCAAGAGGCGGCGGATCAAGTGGGAATCGACAGGGCTTTCGTGTCTCGCCTCGAAAGCCTTGGGGAAATCCGCAAGGGTGCGCGCGTGGCCCTTGTGGGTTTTCCTGTGGGCAACAAGGAGGAGATCCGGAAAGTAGCGGAGGAGGAAGGCGTTGATTTCGTTCTCCTGCTCAACGACGCTGAACGGTGGGCGTACCTTCGGGAGAGGTCCGGGCAAGAAGTGTTCAACGAGATCATGGGGATAATCACGAAACTAAAGAGCTACGACGCGGTAGTGTTCATAGGGTCAGACATGAGAGTGAACCTCGTGGAATCCATCCTCGGCGACCGGGTCGTGGGGATCGAGGTGGGACAGTCGCCGATCAGGGGAGACCGCCAGGTGGACCCGGAAGAGGTCCGCAGAGCGCTTCGGAGCATAACAATGGCGTGACCTAGACCGCGTACGCGGCGCGACCGTCCGACCGTCGCGGTGCCTCGGTGCCACCGTGGGTTTATCGGTGGCCGTGGGCGGCGCACGGCGTGACATCGGGACTGAAACGGGAGGCGGGTCTCTATGAAGCATGTCGTGAGCGTGAGTCTGGGCTCGTCCAAGCGAGACCACAAGGCGACCGTCAACTTGCTCGGCGAGGAGGTCCTGATCGAGAGACGCGGGACCGACGGGGACATCAAGAGGGCGATCGAGCTCATTCGGAGCCTTGACGGCAAGGTGGACGCCTTCGGGATGGGCGGCACGGACCTCTGGTTCTACGTTGGAAGAAAACGGTACATGGTGCGTGACGCCATCCCAATTGCGCGGGCTGCCCAGAAGACTCCCATAGCGGACGGCAGCATGCTGAAAGGCGTGATCGAGCGCAGGGCGGTTGAGTACGTTCGCGATGAGGTCAAGATGCCTCTGTCGGGAAAGAAGGCTCTCATCGTGTGCGCGCTCGACAGGTTCGGCATGGCTTCTGCCCTTCTCGAGTCCGGGTGCGACATGATGTACGGCGATCTCGCATTCGGGCTCGGCGTGCCGGTTTTCCTCAGATCGTTGTCCACATTCCAGATGCTCGTCACCGTCCTGATGCCGCTGATAAGGCTCCTTCCAATCAAGATGCTGTATCCCACGGGCAAGAGTCAAGAGAAGGTCGTGCCGAAGTACGCTAGAGCATACGCGTGGGCGGACATCATAGGCGGAGACTGCCATTTCATCAAGAAACACATGCCTGATGATCTTGCGGGGAAGGTTATCATAACGAACACCGTGACCAAGGACGACGTGGAGGCGTTCAGGAGGCGCGGCGTGAGAACGCTTGTGGCTTCGACCCCCGAGATTGAGGGAAGATCGTTTGCCACGAACGTCATGGACGCCGTCTTCGTTGCTTTGACCGGGCGGCGGCCGGAGGAGTTCGCGCCCTCCGACTACCTGGACCTCATAAACCGTCTTGAGATCAAGCCGAGAGTCGAGACGCTGAATCCTCCGACTCGAGGTCGAGTGTGATCGTCAAGAGGTGTGCAGGTTGGACCGGCCATGCAGTCGGCTGGTTCGAGGAAAGCAGGCAAGATATGCCTGAAAAGGGTGAACAACATAGGAGAAGCGAGGATAAGGGCGAAAGGTTAGCGTGAACCGAGGCTTGACAACGCCGGGGGAGCGCGACATAATAGTGGCATGCGAAAGAGGGCATCGCGCAATGAGCACATGGCCGAGGGCGAGGGCGAAGGCACGTTGCGCGATGTCCGGATGTACATGGGCCGGTTAAGGGAGGAGCCAGCTCGATGGCGCAAAAGGTAGTTCTCACCTTGGAAGGGCTCAGGAAGCTGGAGAAGGAACTTGAGTACCTCAAGACTACCAGGCGGCGCGAGGTTGCTGCGCGGATAAAAGAGGCCAAGGCTTTCGGGGACATTACGGATAACGCCGAATACGAAGATGCCAAGAACGAGCAAGCGTTCGTCGAGGGGCGAATCGCCCAACTGGAGACGATGCTCCGGAACGCGGAGATAATCGACGAAGAGGACCTCAACACCGACACCGTCCACCTCGGGTGCAGGGTGAAGCTGAAGGATCTTTCGGACAACGAGGTCTTTGAATACACCATAGTAGGCTCGGCTGAGGCGGACCCTGCGAACTCGCGCATTTCGAACGAGTCGCCGGTCGGGAAGGCTGTTCTCGGCAAGAAGGTCGGGAGCATCGTGGAAGCTCTGGCGCCCGCGGGTCCCATCAGATTCCAGATTCTTGACATCTCGAGGTGAGGACATGAGCGAGGGAAGGGGCGTTCATCCGGAGGTACAGGATAGCGACGGGTGCGCCGCCACTCCGGAGGGCTCGGCCGTTGCTAACGAAGTCGCGGAAGGCGAGGCCACTCGGGAGGTCGCTGAAGGGACCGACTCTCGGGAAACCGCGAAGGGCGCGGGCGCACAAGCCGCTGACTTCGGCGCTGAAGCGGAGTCAGAAAGCGAACACGTGCGCGTGAGGCGGCAGAAGATGGAGGCGCTGCGGTCGAGGGGCATAGACCCGTTCGGAGCGAGGTTCGAGCGCACCCATCACGCTCGCGACATAGCCGAGGATTTCGAGAAGCTCGAAGGCAGGCAAGTGAGAGTCGCCGGGCGTCTCATGGCGATGAGGAGCCATGGAAAGGCCACTTTCGCAGACCTCCTTGACCTGTCCGGACGCATACAGATCTACGCCAAAGCCGACCGGCTTGGCGTGGACGCGTACGAGGTCTTCACGTCGCTCGACATTGGCGACATCGTTGGAGTGGAAGGCACGGTATTCCGCACGCGCCGGGGCGAGACGACGGTAGAGGTGGACGCGTTCCGTCTTCTTTCGAAGTCTCTCAGGCCGCTGCCCGAGAAATGGCACGGCCTTTCCGATGTGGACCTTCGGTACAGGCACAGACACCTGGATCTCATAGTCAATCCTGAGGTGCGTGAGGTGTTCCTCAAGAGGACGGCCATCGTGCGCGCGGTGAGGGCGTTCTTGGACTCCCGTGGCTATATCGAGGTGGAGACCTCAGCGATGCACACCATCCCTGGCGGTGCCACGGCGCGGCCGTTCATAACACATCACAACGCCCTCGACATCGACCTGTACCTTCGGATTGCCCTGGAACTGCACCTCAAGCGCCTCATCGTGGGCGGTCTGGAGAAGGTGTACGAGATCGGGCGCGTTTTCAGGAACGAAGGGATCTCAACGAAACACAACCCTGAGTTCACCATGTTGGAGCTATACGAGGCCTACGCGGACTATACGGATATGATGAACCTCGCGGAGGACCTCATCCACTACGTGGCCATTCAGGTGCTGGGGCAGTCCAGGGTGGACTATGAGGGAAACACCATCGACCTTACGCCGCCTTGGCCGAGGAAAACGATGGTACAGGCTGTGCGGGAATACACAGGAGAGGACTTCGACGCCATAGAGACCGATGAGGATGCCCGAGCCGCGGCGAGTCGTCTTGGGGTCGAGGTCGAGCCGCAGGCAACGAGGGGCAAGGCGCTCTCTGAGATCTATGAAGGGCTAGTGGAGCCTGCGCTCATATCTCCGGTCTTTGTGACGGACCACCCCGTGGAGATCTCGCCACTGGCAAAGAAGAGGGAGGACGATCCACGGTATACGTATAGGTTCGAGCTGATCATCGGTGGTCGCGAGATGGCGAACGCCTTCAGCGAGCTGAACGATCCTATAGACCAGCGCGAAAGGTTTGAGGCTCAGGCAGCGTTGCGTGACCGGGGCGACGACGAGGCCCATAGAATGGACGAAGACTTCCTGCGGGCGCTGGAGCACGGGATGCCGCCGACGGGTGGCATGGGGATAGGTATCGACAGGCTGGTGATGCTGCTCACAAACCAGAGCTCCATCAGGGACGTGATCTTGTTCCCGACGATGCGTCCGAAGAAATGAACGCTACGCCGGGCGCGGCGCGTTTTCGTCATGTCAGGGTCCTTGGAGGGTCCTTCCCGGCCTTGACTTCGGCACGAGCCTGTGTTAGTATTCAACCTGCGGGGCACAGCGTGATACGAGCGAGTGAGTTTTAGTGGGGACGTAGCTCAGTTGGGAGAGCGCGTGAATCGCACTCACGAGGTCGGGAGTTCGAATCTCCTCGTCTCCACCAAAGTGTGGCGCCAGGCGAATGCCTGGCGTGTCTGTTCTCTGGCGTCTCTGCCTCGCGCGTGCGTTCTTTGCGTCTTGCTTTCGCATTTCCGGTGCCTCCATTCGCTTCCTCTGGGGAGCATCCGCGCTTTGACATGCCCGCGGTCTTGTGCGGATTCTTTCATCGCTCCGGTGCGCTCCATCTTCCGAGCGGCGGCCGGAGGTCCGCTTCGTCTTTGAATGCATCAGCCGATCGGGTCTCGTCTTCCCCTCTCCACAGGCTCCCGTCGTTCGAACGGAACGGGCACGTACTGAACCGAGGGCCTGCGCTGAGCGGGCTGAGGGTAGAGCTCCATCAGACGATAGACCTCGTACGGCATGTCGTTGCTCACGGCGAGGCCCATGCGCCGCAGGGCGTCGCACGTGATCGGATAGTCGTGCGTCCAGCGCCCTTCGGTCAGAGTCCTCGCTATCTCGCGCGCTTTGTCATCTGGGAATTTCGCCGCAAGGATCTCATGCACGCTTTCATATACCTGCACCATGGCTTTGGCAGCCATGTCTCCGAGGATCAACGTGGTGTCGCTCACGGAATTCTTGTCCTTCTGCTCTATGGCGCGGAGGATCGACACCGCTGGGTAGTTTCCGAGCTGGGGATCAACCGGGCCGAGCACGGCGTTCTCGTCCATGACGATCTCGTCTGCGGCGAGGGCGAGGAGCGTGCCGCCGGACATGGCGTAATGCGGAACGAACACCGTGACTTTCGCCTTGTGCCCTGCTATGGCGCGGGCGATCTGCTCCGCTGCGAGCACGAGGCCACCGGGGGTGTGGAGCACGATGTCGATTGGAACGTCGTCAGGCGTGAGCCGGATGGCCCTGAGGACCTGCTCGGAGTCCTCGATGTCGATGTGGCGGGAGATGGGGATGCCTAGGAAGCTGATAGCCTCCATGCGGTGGATCATGGCGATGACCCGCGAGCCTCTCTTGCGAGAGAATGAGTTCAGGATGTGCAGCCTGGCGAGCTCGATCCTCCTCCGGCCGAAGAGGGGCGACAGAAGACTCCAGCCCAGGAGCAAGATCCAGAGCAGATTGAAGAGCGAATCCACCACGCTCATCCTTTCCGGTCAGCCATCCGGAACCTGCGAGCCGTCGGCCCGGGAATGCCCGCGATGCCCGGACCGGCCGGTGGTAGCCGGGAGGCGCGTCAACGAGATGCACCGCAACCAAGATGCGTCCGTGAGCATCCCCGAGTTAAGTTTCCATTCAGGGCAAACGAATATGCGGCTTGGCGAAGAGCCGGCCTCGGCTCCGGGACGGCGTGGCCACAACGTAGCTTCCCCGACGAGTCGCCTTCCTCCCTGGGAGATAGTGGTTTCCAGGCGCTTGTGTCCCGTGAGTGCGTGTAGTAGAATTGCATGGGGGAATGAGCCACAAGCTGATGGAGGGACGGAACGATGGTTGAGAAGGCAACGTTTACAGTCAAGAAAGGCCTAGCGGAGATGCTCAAGGGCGGCGTGATCATGGACGTCACCACCCCCGAGCAGGCAAAGATCGCGGAGGACGCGGGAGCGGTCGCAGTCATGGCGCTCGAGCGGGTTCCCGCGGACATCAGGGCGCAGGGCGGCGTCGCCAGGATGTCCGACCCGGCCATAATCGAGGCGATCATGGAGGCTGTCACCATCCCGGTCATGGCGAAGTGCAGGATCGGTCACTTCGTTGAGGCTCAGATTCTCGAGGCTCTCGGAGTGGATTACATAGACGAGAGCGAGGTGCTGACGCCGGCCGACGAAGAGCATCACATAGACAAACACCAGTTCAAGGTGCCGTTTGTCTGCGGCTGCCGCAACCTTGGGGAAGCCCTCCGCAGGATCGGTGAGGGAGCGGCGATGATGCGCACGAAGGGCGAGGCCGGCACCGGTGACGTGGTGGAGGCTGTGCGGCACATGAGGCGCGTCATGAGCGAGATACGAAAGCTCACATCGATGCGTGAAGACGAGCTCATGGCCGCAGCCAAGGAGATGCAGGCCCCCTACGAGCTCGTCGTGGAGGTTGCCAAGACGGGAAGGCTTCCCGTGGTCAACTTCGCCGCGGGCGGCATCGCGACCCCCGCGGACGCCGCGCTCATGATGCAGCTGGGGGCCGACGGAATCTTCGTTGGGTCGGGCATCTTCAAGTCGGACAACCCGGCGGCCAGGGCACGCGCCATCGTGGACGCTGCTGCCCACTACAACGACCCTGACATTCTCGCGAAGGCGTCGAGGGGAATCGGACAGCCGATGAAGGGCCTTGCATCCGCCTCATTGAGGGAAGAAGAGCGGCTTCAGACGAGAGGCTGGTAGCGGGCTGAGAGAGGCGACCGACCACAGGATCGTCCTCGGACCGTCCGTCGAACATGAGGCTCTTCGCGGCACGAGATGAACGAGAACAACACGGGCACTGGGTCTTGCGCGCGTGGTGGCAGCAGGAGGTTGCAGAGGTGAAGGTAGGGGTTCTGGCGCTTCAGGGTGATGTGGCGGAGCACGTCAGAATGACTTCTTCTGCGGGCGCGGATGTGGTGGAGGTCAGGTACAGCGACCAAATCGAGGGACTGGACGGCCTCATAATTCCGGGCGGGGAAAGCACCACCGTCGGGAAGTTGATGGAGCGATTTGGGTTCGTGGACGAGATCCGGAAGCACGCGTCCCGGGGCTTGGGTGTTTTCGGCACATGCACGGGGCTCATTCTCCTTTCGCGCAGCGTCTCGTCTTCCGATCAGGTCTGCCTCGGTCTCATGGACTTCGTCGTGAAGAGGAACGCTTTTGGGCGGCAGGTGGACAGCTTCGAGGCCGACATCGCGATCCCTGCCATCGGCGATCCTCCTATGCGTGCCGTGTTCATCCGCGCCCCATACATACTTTCGGTCGGCGAAGGCGTTGATGTGCTGGCGCGGTTTGAGGAGAAGATCGTGCTCGCGCGGCAGGGACGGCATCTTGCGTGCGCATTCCATCCGGAGGTGACGTCTGACACTAGGCTCCACAGATACTTCCTTGACATGATTGCGGGAAAGGCGTAGGGTCGGTTTGATGCGTTGATGCGCAGCTGCGGGTGATGTAATACGGCGTGGGAGGGGCACACGGATGTATGATATCGTGAGGTCCGTTGATCCAGAAGTCGCGGATGCTCTCGAAGGTGAGACCGTCCGGCAGAGACGGAAGATCGAGCTGATAGCCTCGGAGAACTTCGCGAGCAGGGCGGTCATGCAGGCGCAGGGATCCACGCTGACCAACAAGTATGCGGAGGGGTACCCCGGAAGGCGTTACTACGGCGGCTGCGAGTTCGTGGACGTGGTTGAGAAGCTGGCCATCGAAAGGGCGAAGGACCTGTTTGGGGCGGAGCATGCCAACGTCCAACCTCATTCAGGCGCGCAGGCCAACACCGCGGTGTACTTCGCGATGCTGTCCCACGGCGACACCGTGCTCGGCATGGACCTTTCTCACGGCGGACATCTCACCCACGGCCATCCTCTCAACGTGTCCGGCAAGTATTTCAACTTCATTCCATATGGGGTTTCCAGGGAGACCGAGACCATCGACTACGGTGCGCTCGAGTCGCTGGCGATAGCGCACAAACCACGTATGATCGTCGCCGGTGCGAGCGCGTATCCGAGGCTCATCGACTTCGCGAAGATACGGCGCATCGCTGACGAAGTGGGCGCGTATGTGATGGTGGACATGGCTCATATCGCGGGGCTCGTAGCGGCGGGTATCCATCCGAGTCCCGTGCCGTACGCGGAATTCGTGACCACCACTACCCATAAGACCCTCCGCGGCCCGCGCGGAGGCCTCATCCTATGTCAGGCGAGATTCGCAAAGGACATAGACCAGGCGGTTTTCCCTGGCATCCAAGGCGGGCCTCTCATGCACGTGATCGCTGCCAAGGCCGTCGCGCTGAAAGAGGCCATGACACCAGAGTTCCGTGCCTACCAGGCCCAAGTGGTGAAGAACGCTTCGGCGCTGGCCGCCGCTCTTGCCCGCCGAGGCTTCCGCATCGTGTCGGGCGGCACGGACAATCACCTGATGCTCGTGAGCGTGGCGGAGAAGGGACTCACCGGCAAGGCGGCGGAGAAGCTCCTCGACGATGTGGGCATCACAGTCAACAAGAACACCATACCGTTTGATCCCGAGAAGCCGTTCGTTACGAGCGGAATCCGCCTTGGAACGCCCGCAGTGACTACGAGAGGCATGCGAGAGCGTGAAATGGAGGAGATCGCCGAGATCATAGCCGCCGTGCTCGAAAGGCCCGGCGACGAAGGCGTCACCGAGCGTGCCCGCGCAAACGTGGCACGACTGGTCGAGCGTTTCCCGCTCTACCCCGAGATGTAGCCTCGCTGGTTCAGTCGACGTCAATCACAACTGCCTCGCCTGTGAAGAGATCGACCACCCTCGACCTATTGAAGTCAGGGTGGCCGTTTCTTTCGTGCACCGTCACTCTCGTGCCTTCGACGTCGAGCTTTATCGTGGCGTTGCGTCTTGTGAGGGCTGCAGACAGCCCGTCCACAAGCTGCAACAATCTCAGCATCGGCATGAGGTGCCTTGGGAAGTCGAGCGGCAGCTCGTCCTCCTTATGGTGATGGTAGCGGACGAGCCAGATGACATCCTGGTCCTTGTGGTAGAAATGGGCCGCGATATCCGCGCTCCTGGCGGCGTGGGCCGGACTATACTCGAAGGCTTTCTTCGGATCCACTGTCTGTCCGACTTCCAGTTGCGGTTGCGACTTCCCGAGGTCGTGGAAGATTAGGCTTTGGACGAGGATGTCCTTGCTTATGCCCAAGAGTGACATGATGCCTTTCGAGTTGAGATCCGCAAGTACCTTGAGCGCGTTGACCACGTGCTTGTAGTTGCCGTCCTCGATGACCTCGGTCACAGTGATGAGGCCGGTCTCAGGATCGTATTTGTCCCTATACTCGGGCGTATGTTTGAGCTTGTGTTCAACCCTGGAGTTCGGGAGAGTCAGCGCGAAAGCGCGGTCGAGCTCATCCCTCGAGCTCACGAGCTGAGCGCGAAGGTGTTCCTGTTCCGTCACATCATGGAAAGTCTCGATGATCCCTCGTACCTCGCCATCCTCTATCAGCGGCACGTAGTTCACGGAGAAGACCCGGCCGTCCGCGAGCGGCGTCATTACGTTGTACCTGGCTTTTCCGGTGTTCATGACCTCAAAGATGGGCGACTCGTCGCGGCTCACAACGACCGCCTTTTGGCCGACCCTGTCGGCGGCCCTTGCGTTCATGAGTCTTTCCGCGGCGGGATTGAACTCGCGTATGGTGAGATCCCTGTCTATCACGATGAGGCCCTCGTTCAGGGAGCGAAGGATGGCCAGAGCGCGCTCTTCGTGATAACGGTCGCCTTTCGACGTCGCGGTGGCACTGGAGAACGTCATGAGCACGGAGCGTTGAGTCAGGGAAGCCACAAGAACTCCGTTTTCCATGACAGGCAATTCCGGGAGACACGAGCTTTCGAAGATGCCCGCGGCGACGTGCAGGTCGGTATCTGGTTCCACGCTCGGAAAACTCTCCGCTGGGATCATTATGTCCTGGGCCGTAGCGCCTTTCGCGTATCCTGATGCAAGGGCAGATATGATCTTGCTGCCCGTGACCACGCCGGACAGCTCACCAGCCTGCGAGGTCACGTAAGCGATTCCCCGATCGGTCACGAGGGACGCAAGTCTCTCGAGATCCGTGTCTGGACCAACCGTCAACGGAACGAGGGTTTCGACATCTCTAACCTTCATCCTCATGTGTTCGCCAGCCCCTTGACCTACTGCGGATTATGCACCCTAATCAGCCTTTTGACATGGCTATTGTCGAAAGGCGTCCGCGCAAAATTCTAGCATAGCCTGCCTGGAAAGTAAATAGTTGGGGAGCTGCGGATCAGCATGATTCGACCTTAAACGACATTCGCTTCGGATGAGGGATGCTGGCTGGCTTGACAAACTTGCAGCCGCTGGTGCACACCTTGGACTTCTGTGCTAAAATAGGTTGGGTATAAAACACGTTCATACGCCCACGAGTCCGGCGGGCCGCGGCCTGAGGCTCTGGGCGGTACACAAATCCATACACGAGGAGGACGAGCTATGGCACAGGTTCTCGAGATTCGCTGGCACGGGAGGGGTGGCCAAGGGGCGAAAACCGCTGCTATTCTGCTGGGCGAAGCTGCCGCTTCAGTGGGTAAGTACATTCAGGCATTTCCCGAGTACGGTCCTGAGCGGATGGGTGCGCCCGTGTTGGCGTTCAACCGGATCAGCGACGAGCCGGTGAGGATGCACTGTCACGTATCGAACCCTAAGATAGTCGTGGTCCTCGACCCGACTTTGATCGGCAAGAACGATGTGACCTCCGGTGTGCCGGAAGACGGAGTGTATCTGGTGAACACCAACCTGTCCCCGGCGGAGATGAGGGCAAGGCTCAAGGTGAAAGGCGGCAAGGTTTTCACAGTGGATGCTACGCAGATATCCATCGACACCATCGGCCGGGCAATCCCGAACACGCCGATGATGGGCGCTCTCATAAGAGCTACCGGGCTCCTGAAGCTGGAGGAGTTCATAGCTGATACCAGGCACAAACTCGAACTGAAGTTCAGGTCCAAGCCCGAGGTCATCGAGGGGAACATCAAGGCCATTGAGCGGGCCTACCAGGAGGTGCAGTCTGAGCAATGAGCGCGAATGGGAAGGAGAGAGGCTGGAGGGACGTGCCCATTGGGGGCCTGATCCTGGAGGCTGGCAGCGCTGACAAGTATGAGACAGGCGATTGGCGGACGTACCGTCCTGTCTGGGACCAAGAGAAGTGCAGGCATTGCATGATCTGCTGGGTGTATTGTCCCGACTCGTCCATACTCGTGAGCGATGGCAAGATGATCGGCATAGACTACAAGCACTGCAAGGGCTGTGGGATATGTGCCCACGAGTGCCCTGCGAAGTGCATAGACATGCAGCTCGAGACCGAGCTCGAGGCCGACAAGGGTGAGGGCGCCGCGGGTGCGCGCGCTGACGCAGGTTGCGGGTGCCGCGCAAAGAGTGGCGGGGAGGCTGGTGGAAAGTGATGAAGAGAGTGGCGATTACCGGAAATGAAGCTGTGTCGCAAGCGATGCGCCAGATCAACCCTGACGTGGTGGCGGCGTACCCTATAACGCCGCAGACAGAGATCGTGCAGATCTTCTCCACTTTCGTCGCGGATGGCGATGTGGACACGGAATTCGTGACCGTGGAAAGCGAGCACTCCGCCATGAGCGCAACGATAGGCGCGTCAGCGGCAGGGGCGAGGGCGATGACGGCCACTTCCTCACAAGGGCTTGCCCTTATGTGGGAGATGCTGTATATAGCCGCCGGCATGAGGCTTCCCATAGTGGCGCCGGTCGTGAACAGAGCGCTGTCTGCACCCATCAACATTCACTGCGATCACAGCGATACCATGGGGGCGCGCGACTCCGGCTGGGTCCAACTCTATTCAGAGAACGCCCAGGAAGCGTACGACAACCTCATCCAGGCAGTGCGCATAGCGGAGCACGCAGACGTTCAGCTCCCAGTCATGGTGTGCATGGACGGCTTCATTGTGAGCCACGGCATGGAGAACGCTGAGCTCCTCGATGATGGCGTGGTGCGCAGCTTCATCGGCCAGAGGACGCCGAAGCACTCGGTCCTTGACGTGGACAACCCCGCCACGTTCGGGGCGCTGGACTTCGCCGATTGGTACTTCGAGCACAGGCGGCAGATCGCTGAGGCCGAGACGCACGTGAAGGGCGTTGTGCTGGATGTGGCGAAGGAGTTCGCGAAGATCTCCGGCAGGGACTACGGCCTCTTCGAGGCGTACAAGCTGGACGACGCGGAGATAGCCATCGTCGTGTTGAACTCCGCGGCGGGCACGGCGAAGGTGGTAGTCGACGACCTGAGGGACAAGGGTCTCAAGGCAGGCTTGCTGAAGATAAGGCTCTTCAGGCCCTTCCCGCACGAAGAGATAGTGGCGGCGCTCGCGGGCAAGAAGGCCATAGCAGTTCTGGACAGGGCAGATGGCCTTTCCACCATGGGTGGACCCGTGTTCGTGGATGTGCGGTCCGCCATGTACGACGCGCCCGGGCCGAAGATGGTCAACTACATCTACGGCTTGGGTGGCAGGGACATCGACACCGAGCAGATAGCCGGGGTATACTGGGATCTTGCCAAGATCGCCGAGACGGGCAAGGTCACGTCGCCCGTGACCTACCTCGGGGTCAGGGAATAGGAGGCGGCATGAATGGCAAACTTGAGGGAGCTTACGAAGAAGGAAGAACTCCTGTGCGGCGGGCATCGCGCGTGCGCAGGTTGCGCCGCCCCAATAGCCGTAAGGCAGGTGCTGAAAGCAGTTGACACCCCTGTTGTCGTCGGGTGCGCCACCGGGTGCCTCGAAGTGACGACGACCATCTACCCCTTCACGTCGTGGCGGGTGCCTTTCATCCACAGCGCGTTTGAGAACTCGGCTGCCACCGTGAGCGGGGTGGAGGCCGCGTACAGGGCGCTCAAGAAGAAGGGCAAGATAACCCGGGATATCCAGTTCATCGCGTTCGGCGGAGACGGCGGAACGTATGACATCGGATTCCAGTCGCTGTCCGGGGCGATGGAGCGCGGGCACGACATGGTGTACATCTGTTACGACAACGAGGCCTACATGAACACGGGAATCCAAAGGTCCAGTGCGACTCCGAAGGGCGCGTCCACGACGACGAGCCCCGCGGGCAAGGTCATCCCCGGGAAGACGCAGTTCCGCAAGGACTTGACTGCGGTCATGGCTGCCCACAACATTCCTTACGTGGCGCAGGCGATTCCCAGCCACTGGAACGACTTTGTCACGAAGGTCCAGAAGGCGCTTGCGGTGAAGGGACCGGCTTTCATCAACGTCCTTGCGCCGTGCAGGCTCGGCTGGCAGTTCGACCCCGCGGAAACCATCGACATCATGCGGGGCGCGGTCGAGACGTGTTTCTGGCCGTTGTACGAAGTCGAGAACGGTGCGTGGCGCATCACCCACAAGCCCAGGGAGAAGAAACCGGTCCGCGGCTGGCTCGAGAAGCAGGGGCGGTTCCGCCATCTGTTCCGGCCCGAGAACGAACACGTCCTCGAGGAGATCCAGGCGGACATCGACCGGAATTGGGATGCCCTCCTTGCGCGCGCCGGCATGGCTCAAGCGTGACTCTGGTGGCGGATTATGAGCCGGCGGCCGGCAAGGTCGCGTAGCGCCGGACCCCTCCCGGCCGCCACCGCGCCACACCGCGTATGAGCGCTGAGTGTTGTGTGGTGGAGACCGGGATGGTATAATGGTTGCAAGTCCGAACTGTGCCAAGGCAGATATCCATCGACGCGATGAACGTCGTGGTTGCGATGAAGAGGACGAGTAGGTCGGGATCCCGACGCTCTAGAGAGCCGGACGCGGTGGGAGCCGGCGCGCGGGACGGCCGAATCCACCTCGGAGCTGCGGGCTGAAAGGCGCCCTAGACGCCGAGTATGCCTCGCCGGGTGTGCCCGTTAGCGCTTGTTGAGAGGGTTGGAGGGAAACCATGGTCGCGTCGTGAGACTCGATCAGTCCTTTCCTTCGACCAATCGGGGTGGCAACGCGGGAGGACAGCCTCTCGTCCCCTTGGGAGAGTCCCAGGGGGGCGGGAGGCTTTTCTAATGTGCGCTCGTCCTCGTGCCGTCGCCACGTGACGTTGACTCATACCCCGCCCCGCGGCTCCTCCGGCCTGAAGGGCACGGGCGGACAAGAGGGGGCGGGCGCGTACTCATTGACGATGGAGGGATGGACGTGCTAGATATCAAGCTGATTAGGCAAGACCCCGAGATGGTGCGCGACGCCCTCGCGCGACGGGGAGAGGACACCGCCGTTCTCGACGAGGTGCTCTCCCTGGATGAGGAGAGACGCAGGCTCATTTACGATGTGGAGCAGCTAAAGAAGAGACGGAACGAGGTGTCCGACAACATCGCGCTCATGAAGAAGAGTGGAGGCGATTTGACGGCCGCCATCCTCGAAATGCGCGACGTCTCGGCGAAGATCAAGCTGATGGACGACTCGGTGCGGGCGCTCGACGAGAGGCTCACGAGGTTGCTCCTCTCCATACCGAACATTCCACACTCGTCGGTTCCGCTCGGCAAGGATGAGTCGGAGAACGTGGAGGTCCGGCGGTGGGGGACTCCCCGGCAATTCGGGTTCACTCCCAAGCCCCACTGGGAGATAGGCGTGGATCTAGGCATCCTCGATTTCGAGCGCGCCGCCAAGATAACCGGCGCAAGGTTCACGGTGTTCCGCGGAGCGGGCGCGCGCCTCGTGCGGGCGCTCATCGCGTTCATGATCGACATCCATACCAAGGAACACGGCTATACCGAGGTGTATCCGCCGTTCCTCGTCAACCGGGACAGCATGATCGGCACCGGACAGCTGCCGAAGTTCGCCGAGGACATGTTCCATTGCGAGGGTACCGACTACTATCTCGTCCCCACGGCCGAGGTGCCCGTGACGAACCTATATCGTGGCGAGATCCTAGACTCAAGTCAACTCCCCATATATCACGTGGCTTACACGGCGTGTTTTCGTGCTGAGGCAGGGTCTGCAGGGAGGGATACCAGGGGTCTAGTGAGGCAGCACGAGTTCGACAAGGTGGAACTCGTGAAATTCGTGAGACCTGAGACATCCTACGACGAACTCGAGAAGCTGGTAGGCGACGCCGAAGACGTGCTGCGGCGGCTGGAGCTCCCGTATCGAGTGGTGATGATGTGCACGGGCGACGTCGGGTTCTCGGCCGCGAAGAAGTACGATCCCGAAGTCTGGATGCCTAGCTACGACAGGTACGTGGAGATTTCATCCTGCAGCAACTTCGAAGCCTTCCAGGCAAGACGGGCCGACATCAAGTTCCGGCCCGCGCCTGGAGCGAAGCCAGAGTACGTCCACACGCTCAACGGGTCGGGCCTCGCCGTCGGACGCACGTTCGCGGCGATCCTCGAGAACTACCAGGAAGCGGATGGCTCGGTGACCATCCCGAGAGCACTTAGGCCTTACATGGATGGTCTCGATCTCATCACGAAGCAATAGTCGGCGGTCCGGGGCAGGGCGGACCCAAGGTGCCGGCCGCGCCTGTGATGCACTAGGCTGCCGGCGGTGCAGGTCGGCGCGCGGGATCGAGCGAGTGAGCTGACACTTGGCACTTAGCGGGTGCACCGAGCTGGCAGCGGACGCTCCTTGCTCCAGGAAGGCCGGGCATGTTATAATCTGCATGTCGGGAGGGGTCTTGCGAGGCCTCCTTGCGGGGCACCGCCCGGCGTGGCGCGCGGAGGAGTGCCCGAGATGGCTTAAGGGAGCGGTCTTGAAAACCGCCAGGGTCCCTGGGGCCCTCGTGGGTTCGAATCCCACCTCCTCCGCCATTATTCATGTACGTCATTCGGGCATCTGGTCGCACACCCCTGCTCGTCGTACACCCCTGACCACGGGGCATCGTGCGGGGGGGCGAACGCTTGCCCGCGTCACAGCCTGAGGGCACAGCTGAGGGCGACACGAGGGGAGACAAGACAAGGAAACGAAGGGGTTGGTGTTCGTGGCGCCTGCTACGAGGGAAGTCGAATGCAAGTCGATCCTCGCGAAGTCCGGAATACCTGGGGTGGACTTCTCCCTCAACCCCTATGTCGGATGCGCCCACGCCTGCGCGTACTGTTACGCCCCCTGTATCGTGAACCGCTTCAGGGGGCGCCAAGACCCGTGGGGGAGCTTCGTGGACGTCAAGGTGAACGCGCCGGCGAGACTGCGGCGTGCTCTGCGGCGCGTGAACCAGGAGGTAATTCTGCTGTCGAGCGTCACGGACCCGTATCAGCCCATCGAACGCAAGACCGGTCTCGTTCGCGCCTGCCTCGCCGAGATATCGACAAGCTCAGCTCAGGTATCCATACTGACCAAGTCGGACCTCGTAGCCCGCGACATGGACATCCTCAACGCGATTTCCGGTGTTGAAGTGGGGCTGAGCATTGCCACGACGGACGACGATCTGGCTAGGGCTTTGGAGCCAGGCGCGCCCTCGCCGTCGAGGCGTTTCGCAGCTCTCGAGAAGCTGTCCGCGGCGGGGCTCAGAACGTGGGTATTCATAGCGCCGGCTATCCCGGGGATCGGCGAGTTCGAAGAACAGCTCGAGCCGATTTACGCGAGGGCGAGGGAGGCGGGCGCGTCATGCGTGCGGCTGGACCCATTCAATTTCTACCCACCCATGACCGCATCGCTTACCGCCGCCATCCGGCGCAGTACGCCGGAAAGACTTGCGCGATTCCGGGAGGCCCTCTCTCACAAGGCAGAGTTCGCTTCCAACGTACGGACCCTCGCGGCCGAGCTTGCGGCTCGTTACGGGTTTGACCAGGAGTAGTAGGTGAAAGCCGCAACAGCCGCCAGGACGACCGGTCGTCGACCTGGACGGATCGTCCCCTCACCTCACCGCGAGCCGAGGAGCGTCCGCTTCTCCGAGAATCAACCGTGGGAGCGCCGGCTCGACGCCGACCGTGATGCCGCGTTGAGAGCCCAGCAGGCCGTGGATGGTATCCCACGTCTTGCCGAAGAGCGCCTCTTCCGGCGACCGCGGCCTGGGCAGCGGATTGCGGAGGATTGCGGCCACCCGGCCGGGCCGGGCTGTCAGCACCACGATTTGGTCCCCAAGGATGATGGCTTCTTCGATGTTGTGCGTGACGAAGAGAATGGTGACCTTCGTCTCCTGCCAGATGCGCGTCAGCTCGACCTGGAGTGTTGCGCGTGTGAGCGCGTCCAGACTGCCGAATGGTTCATCCATGAGCAGAACGCGCGGTCGCACCGAGAGAGCCCTGGCGATGGCCACGCGCTGCTTCATGCCACCGGAGAGCTGGTGAGGGAAGAAGTCTTCGCAGCCGGAGAGCCCGACGAGCTCGAGATAGATGCGGGCGGCGCGCCGGCTCTCGGCAACGTCTGACACGGCGCGGGTGAAGCGCAGGGCGCTGGCGACGTTTTCGAGAGCCGTGAGCCACGGGAAGAGCTGGTCGAAGCTTTGGAAAACGATCATTCGGTCCGTGCCTGGACCTTTAGATGCACGTCCGTCCATGAGCACGCTTCCGCTGGTCGGGTGCTCGAAGCCTCCGATGCATCGAAGAAGGGTCGTCTTGCCGCACCCAGACGGGCCTATGATCGTCACGAACTCTCCGTCGTCCACTGAGATGGTGACGTCTTCGAGTGCAGCGAGCTCCCGCCCGGCCACGACGAAACGTTTGCAGAGAGCACGAACTGCGAGTCCCACGCGGGGTCCTTGGGACGCATACCTTTCCGGCGATGAAGTAGTGTTCTCCGCACCCACTTGCGCCTTCTGCGCTTCCTGACACACCAGCGACATCCGCAGCACTCCCATCCCATTCGAAGCATGGTCAGGCGTGTTCTGATGATAGTGTCCGCGCGGCCGTCCCTGTCTACCTCCGCGACAGGCTGGGCAGGGCTACTCCGCAGTCATGCCCCAACGCCTGACGGTGCGCGCTTCCACCGACTCGAAGACGACGCGCTCGACCACAATCCCCACGAGTACTATCACAACCATGCCAGCGAAGACGCCAGGGATCTCCATGAAGAAGCGGCGCTTGTAGATGAACCAACCGAGGCCACCCTCGCCCCCTGACGCGCCAAAGACCATCTCAGCCGCGACGAGCGCCTGCCAAGCGCGCGCCCACGCCACGCGCATTCCCGACAGGATGTGCGGGAACGCTCCGGGTATGAGGACGTGCGCGACCAGGCGCGCCCCGCGCAAGCCGAGGTTCCGCCCGACCTCGATCTGCGTTGCCGGAACGGAGCGTAAGCCGGTGTGAAGGTTCGCCACGAGAGGCCACATGGCTGAGAACCATATCACGGCGACGATGGACGTGTTGCCCGTGCCCAGCCACAGGATTACCACAGGCAAGATGGCGATGCCGGGAAGGGGATGGAGTATCGCCATGAGCGCCTGCACCCACTCGGAAACGATCTGAGCGGACATCGATGCCGCCGTGACTATGACAGCGGAGAGTGTCGCGAGGCAGAGCCCCGCGCCCACCATCGCAAGGGAGAACGTGAGTCGACCAAGTATCTCTCCGCTGGCCGTCTCAGCCGCGAGAGCCACAGCCACGTCACTGAACGGCGGGAAGAGCAGGGCAGGCAGACGTCCTGCCCGCGCGGCTAGTTCCCAGAGCCCGGCCAGGGCCGCGACGAACAGCGCTTGGCGGATAGTTCTGGCACTCTTTGTGAAAAAGCGTCTTGAACACACCATTGTGGCACCGCAACCATGTCGAAAGCGTACACGTCCCGAGATTGATCAGCGACGGAACTGAAGCTGCTGGATGGGGGATGGTCCGCCTGCCCTGTCCCCGATGAACGCCACCAGGTTCTCCCATGCGATGTCGTCGATGCTTCGCGGCACGTTCTTGATGTAACCGGCCTCTCGCATGAAGTCTGCAAAGCCCATGAGGCCGTATGGTGCCGTCGTGTAATCCATGCCTGGCCACGTCAGGTAAAGATAAGTCTTCTCGGGAGTGAGGCCAAACTCCGGAGCGAGGAGCGCAGCGGCTTCCTTCTTATTGACGTTGATCCATGCCATGGCTTCACTGATCGCCATCACGAAACACGCGTAAGCCACAGGATTGCCGTCATGGAAACGAGTCGTCGCGACGCCCACGTTAAAGCTGAACGGCAGTCCGAAGCAGGCGACGTCGTCGACGACCAGGTGCATGCCGGGTTGGTTCAGCTCTTCGAACATGTACGGTGGAGTGGTGAAATGAGCGACGATGCCTTTCTTGGACAGTAGAGCTGCAGCGGCATCGGGGTGAGGCATCGCCACGATGTTCTTCTCGAAGGCGGTCGCCGAGCCGAGCTCTTTCTCGGCCTGCATGGCGAGGAGAATGTGCTGCACGCTTCCGGGCGAGGGCACGGCTATCTTGTCGGTGGGCCGAAAATCCTTGAGGGATTTGATCGATGGATTGTTCGTCACGAGCCCTACAGGCACCACACAGAACCCGATCGCGGCTTTCCAAGGACAGCCTTTGTCCCAGCCTATGAGGAACGGTGGGATACCCATGAACCCGACGTCGACTTCTCCCGAGACCAGGGCCTCACGGACAGCCGCTCCGGACCCGTACTCCCTCCAGATCGGCTTCAGGCCGTACTTCTCGAAGATCTTGTTCTTCTGAGCGATCATGAGAGGGGCATATACCAGCCCGAACTGACCAGCTATCCGAATCTCCTGCTCTCTTGCCTGTGCCGGAGCCTGTGTTTGCGGTGGGCCCGACGCGCCTGCGCTCCCTGCGCTCACACTGCCGCCCGCGGCGGCAAGGCCCAACCAGCTCAAGAGGAATGCCGCGCACACAACAACCCCCAACAGCCGTCTCATCTCGAGCAACCCTCCCGGACGCGAGTCATTCGCGGCGTCCAGAGCGTTCCACGGCACACCGTGGCGCTGCCGCCACTCGCCACTCGCCGGTCGCCGGTGGTCAGTGGCCGGTCGCCGCGACGCGATCATTTACTATGACTGCTGTCAGGCGGGTGTGCACGGCCAATTGGGAGAAGGCGCTACTTCCACCCCACCAGGCGTAGGAGAAGCGCAGTGATGCCTGCGGCTGCGAGCGGGCCGACCGGGATTCCGCGGAGCAACAGCACGCCGATGACTGTTCCCACGAGGATCCCCGCTATTATATCAGGGCGCGCCTGAAGAAGCTGGACACCCTGGCCGTTAACGTAAGTCGCTGCCGCGCCGCCGACGACCGCGAGCAGGCCTGGCCACGTCCGGAACGCGCGGATCACATCGTCCATGGTCATCTGCTTCGTCGATAGCGGTGACAGGACGGCGATCATGAGCAGGACCAGCCCGAACTGGAGCGCCCGCTGTTCGAGGAAGGTGCCGAGAAAGTCAAGCCCGGCAGCCTGTATGAAGAGAAGCGCTGCGGCCGCGCCCGCGATGAGAGTGTTCCCGAACACAAGCCCTACAGCGAGGACAACGAGAAGTGGAAAGCCGTCCATCGTGGCACCGCCTCCATCCGCGCACGGCGCGCTCGCTGGAAACTGCCGGCCGCCGCGCAACGCTTGATCGCGAGCCCTCCGGGTATCTGCGTGAGGTATGAATTGCCTTGCTGGAGGATTCCTCCGGCACGTCCGACGCTCTCCGGGCAGTTGCTCCTACCGCATATCTATTTGGATACGACTACGATGAGACCTCGCGGCATGCCGCCGACGCCAGCCCAGCTTGGGAAGGTTCCAGGCCGCGCCGGGGTCCGAGATCGCACACGGGACGCATGATGCTTCCAGACGGGAGCACATTATGCCTGCGAGCCCATGTCTGCGGGCCTGCGAGCTTTGGGGCCCGCAAGAGTCTGGAGTCGCGCACAACTCTGACTATCGAAGACGCGAGGGCCAGGAGGCTGGCGAGATGCGACTGAGAGACGCTTTACCCTTTGCGGTCCTTTGTACCGTGCCGTTCATCCTCGTCCTGGGCAACTCCATGCTCATTCCAGTGCTACCCAGAGTGAGGGCGGCGTTGCACCTGACGCAGGCGCAGACGGGCCTTTTCATAACCGCGTTCTCTGTTCCGGCGGGCTTGACCATCATGCTGGTAGGCGCTCTCTCCGACCGGATAGGCCGTAAGCGGGTGATGGTCCCAAGCCTGGTCACGTACGGGATAGGTGGCATCCTGGCTGCCCTTGCAGCATTGTTCCTGGAGCATCCGTACTGGCTCATCCTCGCCGCAAGGGTCGTCCAAGGCATAGGCGCGGCCGGCACAGGCCCCATAGCCACTGCGGTCGCCGGGGACATGTTCCAGTCACAGGAGAGGACCAGGGCCGTCGGCATACTCGAGGCCTCAAACGGGCTTGGCAAAGTGATAAGTCCGGTGCTCGGCGCCGGCGCGGCGCTGGTGGCATGGTGGGCTCCGTTCCTGCTATTCGCTGTGGTGGCATTGCCCTCTGCAGCCGGGGTTTGGGCGTTCTGTCCCGAGTCGGCACCATCTCCCGCTCAGCGGGTCGGTGTGCGCGCCTACTTTGCCGATCTTGCGACCGCGTTCAGGGAGAAGCGCGGGTCCCTTGCGGCATGTTACGCCGCGGGTGCGATCGTGCTGTTCGTGCTGTTCGGCGTGCTCTTCTACGTTTCGGACACGTTGGAGGAGCGCCACAGGATCGGCGGCGTGGTCAAAGGCATCCTCATTTCGATCCCCGTGTTCGTGATGTCCGTGACATCCCTTCTCACAGGGCTCGTCCTGGAAAGGCGCGTCACGTGGCTCAAAGCATCCGTCGTGATAGGGCTTGCTCTCGTGGCCGGATCCCTCGGGCTCCTTGCGTTTGTATCCAAAGTGGTGTGGCTGGCGATCCTGACGGCTGTAATCGGGCTCGGGAGCGGTCTTGTGCTGCCCTCTATCAACACGATGGTAACGAGCGCCTCGAGCGGGCGGCTGCGTGGAATGGTGACCTCGGTGTACGGGGCCGTCCGGTTCCTTGGAGTCGCAGCCGGTCCTCCCGTGTTCGGCCTCATCATGGACTCGCGTCGCGTCCCCGTATTCCTCCCCGCGGCGGTGGCGGCGGGCGTCTGCGCTCTCCTAGTGCTCCTCGCGCTCGATCAGGAGCTGCTCACACCGCCGAAATCGAAGTCTTGAGCGAGATTCGAAAGGGTTTCGCGCCAACTGCGGCGAACCCATGGTGCAGGCCGCGGACGGCTCGTCCGCGCGGTCCGCGAGTTCGTCCCCAACGCGGGAGGCTGCGCCGTCGATCGTAGGAGGGCGACAACGAAGTGCCGGTGAAGACAGGGTTGGAGGTGCTCGTCGGAGAAGACTTCGAGCCGCTTGCCGGAAAGCGGGTCGGGCTCATCACGAACCACACGGGCGTGGATTCGCGCTCTAGGAGCGCAATCGATATCCTGGCTGAAAGCGACAGGGTGAGGCTTGTGGCCATCTTCGGTCCCGAGCACGGCGTGCGCGGCACTGCCCAAGCGGGGGAGAAGGTGGCGTCGGGGATGGATGAGAAGACCGGGCTGCCCGTGCACAGTCTGTACGGCGATACCACGAGGCCCACCCCTGAGATGTTGGTCGGCGTGGACGCGCTGGTGTACGACATCCAGGATGTTGGCGTGAGGTTCTACACGTACGTGTCGACGATGGCCCACGCCATGCAGGCCGCGGCAGCACATGACCTGGAGTTCTTTGTGCTCGATCGGCCGAATCCACTGGGAGGGCTGGTAACGGAGGGGCCTGTCCTCAAGAATGAGTTTGCGTCGTTCGTGGGCGTCTACCCGATACCGGTGAGGTATGGCCTGACCGTGGGCGAGCTCGCCGGCCTTCTCAGCACGGAGTTCGGGATAGGGGCGCGTCTTCGTGTCATCCGGATGGAGGGGTGGCGCCGTGACATGTGGTTTGACGACACAGGACTGCAGTGGGTGAAGCCTTCACCTAACCTTCCTACGCTAGCGAGCGCCGCTGTCTACCCGGGGACGTGCTTCATCGAGGGGTTCGCCAACGTATCCGAGGGGCGCGGCACCGACCGCCCGTTTGAGTGGGTGGGCGCGCCGTGGATCGATGGGGAGGCACTCGCGCGCAGGCTGAACACGCTGGAACTGCCGGGGGTGAGATTCGCCGGGCGCCAGCTCACGCCCGCCTTTTCGAAGAACGCCGGCGTGCCGTGCGGCGGGGTGGAGATCGTGGTGACGGACAGAGAAGCTTTCCGACCCGTCGGGACGGGGCTTCATCTGGTGGCTGCCATCCTGGATATGGGTCGTGGGCGTGCGGTGTGGGCGCATGGGGGAAGTCACTTCGACAGACTCATGGGCACTGACGAGGTGCGCACCATGCTACAGCAGGGAGTGAACGCAAGGGACATCGTCGCGTCGTGGGAAGAAGACCTCGAGGCCTTTCGGGAGATGAGAGAGAGGCATCTTCTGTACCGATAGTCACCGGCAGTCGACAGAGGTGATGTACAGGTGCGGCTGATTGACCGACACCCACACCGGTACCCCGGTACCCGGGGCCTTGCTCTTGGCTTGCGGATGTGCTACAATGACAATGCGGCGACGGCCATGTGAAAGCGGCATAGATAGTCTTACGCGGAGAGATACCCAAGCTGGCTGAAGGGGAAGGTTTGCTAAACCTTTAGACGGTTGAACAAACCGTGCGGGGGTTCGAATCCCCCTCTCTCCGCCACCTTTCGACCACCACGACGGCCCGCGGGCCGTCTGTTCGCATAACGCACGTGTTTCGCGCGCCCGTAGCTCAGTGGATCAGAGCATCTGACTTCGGATCAGAGGGTCGTGGGTTCGAGTCCCTCCGGGCGCGCCAGGGTTTAGTTGGGGCTTCGCGAAGTCGCGAGGCTCCCTATTCTTTTTCGTGTTCCTTTTCGTGCAAGCCTCCAGAGGCCTTCCCGACGATCAGCGTATCTTCTTCCCGCCGCTAGTCTCAGAGAAGAGTTTGAGCGTGGATCGTTTTGCCAGCTTGACACACTCGCGAGGACATGCTATAGTGCGAAGTACTATATGAAATAGTATTACGAAGCATAGCGTTCCCGAGCTCTTGGCCAAATGGGGCGCGGCGAACACGAAACGGAGGTCGGAGGATGAAAGGTCAAACCAACTCAGAATCATCGCAGAGGCCTGGATGGTCAAGGAGACTTGGCCCGTACGCGATTGTGTGTTTAGTGGCTGTGAGTGCGGGAGCTCTGTATGCCAGCCCTCGCGGACTCACGTGGTCGAGGAGGAGGAGGATTGCCCCCAGGGCCGGACTAGCCGGCGTCGCCCGCTGCGCAGGCTGCGTTGGAGGAGGCATCTCTAGGCCCGACGGTCCCGTCGGGAGCGCGGCTATGGACCCGTTTGCCGACATCCGACAGGAAGTCCTCACGTACTACCGTTCCAGGTACAGAGATGACGACCCGGGAGTAAGCACGCAGGTCACAGACTACGGCTGCCATGTCGGGGTCGACGTGGTCAAGGACGGAAAGGTCGTGAAATCCTTCGCGTACTTCGGGGAGGGTCAGTTCTACGAACAAGACTGGTAAGGATTGGCGACTGTGCACTGACAGCTACTGCGGAAACGGAGGAGATGCTGGAATGAGCTTGTTCACGATCGTCTGGGACGGGATCAGACGCCGAAAGATCCGTTCCGCGCTTTCCATCCTCGGAATCGCCATCGCCTCCACGGCTCTTTTCAGTCTGCTCGCCCTAAAGCTAGGCTATGAACGGGGCATGCGCGCGGAGCTGGAAGGCATGGGCGCCCAGATAGTCGCTGTGGCCAAGGGCTGCCCGTACGAAGCGATCGCCGTGATAATGACCGGCGGCCAGGTGCCCGCAACTCTGCCTGAGAACGTGGTGGAAGAGATCCGGAACCTTCCCAATGTCGCAAGCGCATCTCCGAACGTGTACGGCGCTTACGAGTACTTGGGCCTTTCGCACCCGCTAATCGGCATAACACCCGAGGAGCTCAGACTCAAGTCCTGGTGGAAAGTGCGGGGACGCTTTCCCCGGGACTTCGGTGAAGTCGTCCTCGGTAGCGTGGAGGCGAAGGTTTTTGCGGAGAAGAGCAGTGAGTTCAATGAGATCGGCGACTCGATCACCGCAGTGGTCGGGGGGAAGCCTGTCTCTCTCAAGGTCGTTGGCATCCTCGAGACCACCGGCTCGAAAGACGACTATTCCACTTACACCACTCTCCAAACCGCGCAAGAGCTCCTGAACCTGAGGGGTCGTGTCGTGGCGGTGAACGTCAGGGTCAAAGACATCAGCACCGTTCCGGAGACGATCGAGGCCATCGAGGAGATCCCGGACGTGCAGGCTGTCACCGTGGCCCAGGTGCTCGGGACGCTTCGGAACCTCGTCCAGGCGGGGCAGAGTATGCTGATCCTCGTAATGCTGGTTGCGCTTGTCATCGGCGGGCTTGGCACGATGAACACCATGCTCATGGCGGTTTTCGAAAGAACCCGTGAAATCGGTCTATTGAAGGCCATCGGCGCCTCGCGGTGGCAGATCTTCAAGATCTTCCTCTGCGAGGGCTTGGGCATGTGCTTCTTCGGGGGCTTGTTGGGGGCGGGCGCCGGTTCATTGGCTACCCTGATGGGTGATGCAATCTTGAGACGGTTCGTTTCGGTCATGCCTACCCAGTCCGTCGGCCAACCCTCGCTGCACGCGGCTTTCGTTTCGGTGCTCTTCCCGGTGGGCGTGGGGGTTCTGGCGGCTCTCTACCCTGCCCTGCGCGCCGCCTGGCTGAGTCCCATCCAAGCTCTGAGGAGTGAATGACGCATCAGGAGGTGACCATCTGTGGTAAACGTCGAGAATCTGAGCAAAGTGTACCGACGTGGGAGAGAAGAGGTCCGCGCGCTAGCCGGTCTATCACTGCACATTCAGGCGGGCGAGCTCGTGGGGATCCTTGGACCCTCTGGTTCGGGAAAGTCGACTCTCTTGAACATCATCGGCCTGCTCGACCGGCCAACGAGTGGCCGCGTGCTCATCGCGGGCCGTCCGGTAGAGCAACTGGGCCCGCGGGAAGCGGACCTCGTGCGTCGGAAGACCATCGGTTTCGTTTTCCAACAGTTTCTCCTGGTCCCCACCATGACGGCACTTGAAAACGTCATGTTACCGATGTATTTCGCCGGTGATCCCTGTGCTCGCGATAAGGCCGCAGGGCTGCTCCGCAGGGTCGGTCTGGGCGACCGCATGTTTCATCTGCCGTCCCAGATGAGCGGCGGTGAGATCCAGCGGGTTGCGGTGGCCAGAGCCCTCGCAAACGAGCCGTCGGTTCTCCTTGCCGACGAGCCCACGGGCAACCTGGATAGCAGCACCGCCGAGGATGTGTTCGGCCTGCTGCGGGAGGTCAACAGAACGGGTACCACGGTGATAGTCGTGACACACAACTCGGAGCTGGCCGGCTTGTTGCCTCGTACGATCGTGATGCGAGACGGGAGAGTGACGAGGGATGTCAAGAAGAGCTCGGCTGCTTAGATGGGTGATCGGTATGTCAGTCGTTGTGGCGCTAGCGCTAACCGCAGTGATCGCGGTGCGTGGCGCCGGAGGGGCGACAAGATACGGCGCCCCCGTGGGCGCGGGCGGAGCTGAGGTTGTCGAGCTGGCCAACATTTTCGCTGATACCACCAGCTACAACGGAAGGAGGGTCGTCGTCAGTGGGCGGGTAGGGCAGGTGTGCCAGACTTCGGGGTGCTGGATCACGCTTACGGACGGCGCAAACCAGCTATTCGTTCAGTTCTATGATTTCACGGTCAAGGTCAGGCCGGGAGCCCGGGTCCGCGTACAGGGCACTGTCCGCGTGATCAACAGTGCTCCATATCTCGTCGGTGAGGGTTTGGAAGTCAATGGATGAGCGAGGAACGCAGAATAGGGCGCCGCCTTCATGTACTTCTCCCGCAGTTCCAAGTGATGTACAATGGAAGAAGCGACGAACTGGGAGTGGTGGCAGTGTTTCGCTTGCTTGAATTCAAGCCGGGCAGGAAGGGCCTCGGCAAGGTGCTGGGCGACCTGGAGGCGGAGATCATGGAAGAGGTGTGGGCGAGGGGCACCTGCACAGTTCGAGACATATACGAGGGACTCCGCATGAGAAGGCGGATCGCCTACACGACCGTCATGACGGTGATGTCGCGGCTCGCTGAGAAGGGATTGCTCGCCAAGGGCAAGGAGGGAGCGGCCTTCGTCTACCGTCCGCAGGTCTCGAAGGACGAGTTCAGGCGGGAAGTGGCAGCGGAGGTCATCACAGGACTGCTCGACGGATTCGGTAAGGAAGCCATCTTTCAGCTCGTGTCCGCGGCGGATCGGGCGGATCCTGAGATCATGGAACAGCTCGAACGCGCCATTGCGGAACGCAGGAAGAAAAAGTAGGCCCGGACGGAGGCGGGTGGGTGCGTGCATTCGCTCCTTCAACATCCTTACTTGACATACACTTTCCTCGTGTCTTCGGCGCTGGCCGTGCTCGTCGCGATTCTGGTCAGAGTCGTGCCGCCGAGGAGCGTCCAACGCAGTTGGGTCTATGCGATCCCCGTCGTGGTGCCCGTGGTCTCGTACGTCGTCAATTACGTCATCATCGGCAAGGCCTGCGAGTACAGTCAAAGCGATTACGGTTACATCGGCTTTCTCAGGGGATTTCCGTCATATCACTTGCTGTGCAGGTTCAATCGCATGATTGCGCCATGGGTGGCGCAGCTCTCCCTGGCTTGGCTGGCCGTTTCGCTTTCTGCACACGCGCTGGCTTGGTGGCGCAGAGTCAGACTGCAAAGATGCCTACTGTCCGCAGCGCGCGACGATGCAAGGGCAAAGGCGGTGCTGGACAATCTCTGTGAGGAGCTCGATATTCGCTTGCCCGAGCTCCGAGTGATAGACTACCCTGGTCCGCTGATGTTCGCGGGAGGAACCCGCGACCGCGTCATAACCGTATCTACGGGAGCTCTCGATCTGCTGGAGGACAACGAGCTGCGCGCCGCCTTCGCCCACGAACTCGCCCACATCAGGCGCAGTCGGAACATAATAAACAGGCTTGTCCCGCTCTGTCGCAACCTCACTCTCTTCTCCCCGGCCGCGCTATGGTCGTACGAGATGTTCAGAGCAGAAGAAGAACAGGCGTGCGACGCTATGGCGGCAGCCCAGACCGGGCTCGGAGTCGAGCTCGCTTCGGCCATCGTCAAGTTCATGTATCACGCGACCCGTTTGAGATTGGAGCATTCCGTCGCATCGCTAGTGCCTGTGCTTCTTCCGCGCGGAAACCCAGCGATAGTTCGTGTGAGGCGACTCCTGGACGGGCCGGACTCGGTCAACGGACTTGCGTCCTGGATCTACTCGCTCTTGTTCCTGCTCGCTGTGGGCATGGTCTTTGTATGTTAGCGGGCAAGCGTAAGTCCCGGACGCTCCAACTCACTTGCGCTGGACCGCGAAGTCGCGCTCTTGCGAAGGATCGGCATTGGATGTTGACGCACGAACTTGGCAGGAGTATGATGACCATAGAAATAGGTATATGCTTATATGCTTATACCAGCGAAGGTGATGTCATGGGCGCGATTGAAGAGACGGTGAGAGTGTTACAAGCCCTCGGGCAGGATACGAGGTTCAAGATCTTCAAGGTGCTCTGCGGAAGGACCTTTTGCGTGTGCGAGCTCGAAGAGATCTTCGGGATAACACAGCCTGCCATCTCCCATCACCTTGCCATCCTGAAAGACGCGGGCTTGGTGGGCGATTCACGGGAGGGTCAATGGGTATTCTACGAAGCGAAAGCCGAGCGGCTCCGAGAGAGCTGGCAAGCGCTCACTGGCATTCTCGACGCGCCCGTAGACAAGACCCCGGGGATGGAGGCCCTTGCGGCCAAGGTGAAGGAGATCGAGAGGAACCCAAGAGCGCCGCGACGGTGCAAGTAGTCCGCGCCGGTTCAGATAACCGAGGATGGCTTTGTGTGCGCCTAAGGCGGGGCAACGAGGAACGCAAATGAGGTCGCGTCGGGGAAGACGCACGGTTGGAGGAGGCGAAGCTGTAACCGTGGCCAAGGAAGCTTTACAAAGCAGGGCGGGCAGGACGCAAGGGTTAGGTTTCTTCGAGAAGTACCTTACGCTTTGGGTTGCCATCTGTATCGTCGTTGGGATCCTGGTGGGTTCGGTATTCCCAGGGGTCCCGGCGCTCCTCAGTAAATGGGAATACGCCCACGTTTCCATTCCGGTCGCCATTCTGATCTGGTTCATGATATACCCGATGATGGTTCAGATAGACTTCGGGAGCATAGTCAGGGTGGGCAAGGAACCCAAAGGGCTGATAGTTACGCTGGTCGTCAATTGGCTCATCAAGCCGTTCACGATGTTCCTGCTGGCTTCGCTCTTCCTGAGGGTGCTATTCAGGCCACTGATAGACCCTGAACTCGCACGGCAGTATGTGGCTGGCGCCATCCTCCTCGGAGCCGCGCCGTGCACCGCCATGGTCTTCGTGTGGAGCTATCTATCCGGCGGCAACGCAGCTCACACGCTGGTTCAAGTCGCCATCAATGATCTGGTGCTGCTCGTGCTCTACGCTCCCATCGTCATGTTCCAGCTAGGGCTCACAAAGCTGGTGGTGCCGTATGACACCGTGCTCCTGTCGGTCTTCCTGTATGTTGTCATACCGCTCGCCTTCGGCTACTACACGCGGGTGCGTCTCATAAGGACCAGGGGCCTGGATTGGTTTCAGTCGAAGTTCCTGCCTACGCTGAAACCTTTCACGATAATCGGGCTCTTGCTCACTCTCATAATCCTATTCTCTTTCCAGGGCGGGATCATCCTCAGCGATCCCATCCACATACTCTTGATAGCAGTTCCCCTCACGATCCAAACATACCTGATCTTCATCATAGGCTATGCTTGGTGCAAAGTGTGGAAGGTAGATAGAACGGTGGCGCCCCCGGCGGCCATGATTGGGGCGAGCAACTTCTTCGAGCTCGCTGTGGCTGTGGCGATCTCCCTTTTCGGTCTGAAATCAGGCGCAGCGCTTGCCACCGTCGTTGGAGTGCTCGAGGAGGTCCCCATAATGTTGAGTCTGGTCGCAATCGCCAACAGGACCCGGCACTGGTTCCCTGCCCCCAAGATGTCGCCAATCGCTCCTGGGCGGAGGCCGGAAGGACAACCGGAGGCGTAGACGAAGCCTTAACTACAGAATGCATGAACTTGACGCGGCGCCGCGGGCTTGGCACGTTCGCGGACTGGTGCACGCGGACTGGTGCAGTCTTCCGCTAGCCGGGGCCGGCGCGCGGCGTCTCGCCGAGGGCAGGTGTGATAATGAGACTTTCACGAAGACTCGTGGTTCTCGCTGGGCTCCTCATAGTCCTGGGAACGTTATACGCATGGAAGACTCAGGTGCTCCGTGGCTCTGGCCAAGCGGTCGGCCACGACAGCGCATCGCCCCGGGGAGAGACGGTGGCAGGCGAAAGAGGTCTGCCTATGGTCATAGATGTCGGACGAGACACCTGTGAGCCTTGCAAGATGATGGCACCCCTGCTGCGAGAGCTTGAGGAGGAGTATAGAGGCAGGGCGATCATCAAGGTAATCAACCTGGACGATGACCCGTCAGCGGCGAGCAGGTATGGCGTATACCTCATTCCTACCCAGATATTCATCGACGCTAGCGGGAAAGAGGTGTATCGTCACCAAGGGTACCTGTCCAAGGAAGCCATCGTGTCGATCCTGAAGGACATGGGGGTAAAGTGAGTGGAGTCGTTTGCGGCTACGTTCGGAGGGGTTCTTGACGCGAACCCTCTCCTCGCCTTGATTCTCGCTTTCTTTGCCGGTCTAGTTTCCGCGTTTGGCCCGTGCACCCTCACGTCGGTTCCCCTGATCATGGCCTATGTTGGGGGGTATGCCCGCGACGACCAGCGGAGGGCCTTCGTGTGCTCGCTCGTCTTCTGTGCCGGTCTTGCTGTCACTTTCACAAGCCTTGGGGCGCTTGCGGCGATCCTCGGCAGGATCATGAGTGGATTCGGGAAGAGATGGTACATAGCTTTGGGCCTCTTCACGATCCTCCTGGGACTGTGGATGATGGGCGTCGTCAACCTTCCCGTCCCTTCGGTGGCCTCCAAGAGATCCTTCAGGCGTTCGGGGTTACCCGGGGCCTTTGCCCTCGGCGTGGTGGCGGGGGCCATTTCCTCTCCGTGCTCGACTCCTGTGCTTGCCGCTATACTCGCGCTCGTCGCGGGAAAGGGAGATCTCGTTCTTGGGGTATCGTTGTTGGGTGCGTACTCAGTGGGGCACTGTGCGCTCGCCCTGGTCGCCGGAACGTCCGTCGCCTTCGTGGATCGCCTGGCGAGGTCGGAAAGGACTGAGAGAATCGGAGGTATCGCGAGATTCGGTCTAGGGGTGCTGGTGCTCCTGGCAGGGCTCTACTTATTCTATACCGGGATTTGACGTGGCGAGCGAATAGACCTCGTCGCAATGGATTTTCCCGATTCTCTTGACATATGTATGGCCATATGGCAATATAGGCATGGAGGTGAGCCATGTGGCTTACGGCGATGTCATGAAGCGACGGGTATCCATTTTCAAGGCGCTTGGCCACGAGACCCGCGCGCGGATAGTGGAGATCTTGGCGAGCGAGGGGGAAAAGTGCGTATGCGACCTCGTGGAACGGCTGGGTTTCGATCAATCGACCATCTCCAAGCACCTTAGCGTGCTCAAAGCGGCGGGAGTGGTCGGCTCGACAAAAGAGGGGCTCAACGTGAGATACGGCCTCAGGACGCCGTGTGTTTATCAGTTCATGACGTGTATAGACAGGATGACTGACGATGGAGAATGCGTCCTCGTCTGCGGTGGTACCCAACGTGGGAAGGAGTGAAAGATCTTTGAAGGAACTGAAGGCGTTTTCCCTAATACTCGGGGTATTCCTCATAGCGTACTTCGCGCCCTTTGGCGCTCCGCGCGTGCAGGCGGCCATACTCGAGTCGTTCCACATGTTGCAGGAGTATGCCAGGCAACACGTGCTGTTCTGTCTCGTGCCGGCCTTCTTCATCGCGGGGGCGATGCAAAACTTCCTGTCGCAGCAGTCCGTGATGAGGTATCTCGGGCGAGGCGCGAAGCAATGGCTTGCGTACGCGGTGGCTTCGGTCTCCGGGGCCATACTCGCAGTGTGCTCCTGCACGGTGCTTCCGCTCTTCATGGGGATATACAAGCGGGGCGCCGGCCTAGGCCCGGCCACGGCATTCCTGTATTCAGGACCGGCCATCAATGTGCTCGCGATCATCTTGACCGCGCGCGTTCTCGGCTGGCAAATAGGGCTTGCGAGGGCGGTCGGGGCGGTTCTGTTTTCTGTTGTCATAGGCGTGCTCATGGCTGTCATCTTTCGAGGCGAAGAGACGGACCGGCAGAAGGGCTTTGTCGCAGCTGCGCAGGCCGGTGAGCAAGATGGCCGTAGCCTAGGCCAGACCATCGCGTATTTCGCGACATTGGTGCTTGTCCTGGTGTTTGCGGCGTGGGGAAAGCCTGCCGAACCCGTGGGGTTCTGGTCCGACGTGTTCAAGGTAAAGTGGTATCTGGTGGTGGCGCTCCTTGCCTACCTTGCGTACATGCTCAAGGCATGGTTCAAGCCTGCGGAGCTTGTAGCGTGGAAGGATTCCACCTGGGATTTCGCCAAGAAGATACTCCCCCTTCTATTCGGCGGGGTCATGGCAGCGGGGCTGCTCATGGGCCGTCCCGGCGTTGACAGCGGCCTCATTCCTTCGCGTTATGTGTCAATGCTGGTGGGTGGAAACTCGCTTCTTGCGAATTTTTTCGCCGCTATCGTGGGAGCGTTCATGTACTTTGCTACGCTGACCGAGATCCCCATACTGCAGGGGCTCTTGGGTTCCGGCATGGGTCAAGGCCCCGCGCTGGCGCTGCTTCTTGCGGGCCCCGCGCTCAGCCTTCCAAACATGCTCGTGATAAACAGCGTTCTTGGTCCGAGGAAGACAATCACCTACGTTTCCCTGGTGGTAGTCATGGCAACGATAAGCGGCATGATCTTTGGGGCCATTGTCGCGTGAGGTGCCGTGGCTTCAAGGACTGCGGTGCAGGAGACTATACGAGCGAAAGGAGGGGCGTGCGTGAAGGTAGAGATACTTGGCGTAGGTTGCCCGAAGTGTCGCAAGACCGAGGAGATGATAGGCGAGACCATACGCAAACTCGGGGTTGACGCCGAAATCGTGCATGTGACCGACATCGACGAGATCATCGAGCGAGGAGTGATGATGACCCCGGCGGTGTTCGTGGACGGTGAGAAGAAGATCGAGGGGAAGATCCCAACGGAATCACAAATAAGAGAGTGGTTCAAGGAATAGCGTGAGAGGGCCTCGCCCGCGGGCGAGGCCCGGCCCGCGCGGACGCCGATAGAGCCTCTGCCTTTAGGTAAAGCACCAGAGAGGAAAGCAGCAGAGAGGAAAGCATCAGAGAGGAGGAGCCTTCAATTGGGCTACAGAGTGCCTCGAGAACAGATCCCTTGGTATCCCGCGATTGATCTTGAGAAATGTACCGGTTGCCGAACCTGCTACGAGTTCTGCTCGCACGGAACTTACGGGTGGGACGAAGAGAAGCAATTGCCGCTGGTCAAGAACCCGTTCAACTGCGTGGTGGCCTGCAGCTCGTGTGCTTTGCAGTGCCCGAGTGAGGCGATAACGTTCCCGCCCTTGTCCATACTGAAGCAATACCGATAAATGAGGGCGTAAGCAGGGTCGCTCGAGTGTGCGGTAGTGCTTCGACATCGTTCATGACTCGGTAAGCCTTACCACGTTCGCTCCGACAAAGTGTTGGGGGAGGGAGTAGCTGATGGAAGCCAGGTCAACTGTAGCTCAATCGCAGGCTGCGGAAAACCGCAAGATTGGCGTGCTGCCTTGCTCGGGGGCGTGTAACGTAGGCATGATGACGACGCGGGCTGTCGTTGAAATCGTGAGCAAGCGTCATGATGTAGGCTTTGTCTGCGCCCTCGGGCTTCCACTGGGAATACCAGGTATCATCGAGATGGCGAAGAAGGCCGATTACTATATCGCTCTCAACGGCTGCGAAGTGAAGTGTGCTACCAAGTCCCTTGAGAAGGCCGGGATCAAGTGGGACAAGGAACTCACCCTGACTAAAGACCTCGGGCTCTCCAAGAACAAGAACTTGCAAGATGAAAACGGTTTTCCTGAAGTCATCCGTCGCCTGAGCGAAGCCATGGAGTCATGACCACATGTCGCAGATGTCGCCCCGATGCTTCGAATCGGGACGACATCTGCCAAGGGAACGGGATCGCGTGGAGAACTGCCTCATGTGGGCGACCATTTCGTGATTTGATGGTTTGGTGGGCAGATGTGGCTGTGCACCATGCGCATAATAGAGCAGGGGTGGTTGCGGGTTGTTCACGAGAATCCTGTATGTAGTATCGATTGGCTTTCTCGTTGTCTCCTTCGTAAAGGACAGGGGCAAGACTCGTTCCGCTCTGATCAAGGCGGTCCGCGCGTTTCTCGGTATCCTCCCCGATTTCGCTACGGTGCTCGCCATAGTCGGCCTCGTGTTGACCTTTCTTTCGCCAAGCATCGTCGCTGGGCTCATCGGAAAGGGAACGGGCATACTGGGAATGCTAATCACCTCTGTGGTGGGGGCGATCACCTTGATCCCAGGGTTTGTGGCTTTTCCGCTAGCCAAGTCCTTGCTCGATAGAGGCGCGGGGATAATGCAGATCGCGGTCTTCGTGTCCACCCTCATGATGGTCGGCTTCGTCACGACGCCTCTCGAGATAAGGTATTTCGGAAAGAGAGTTACTGTTTTGAGGAACGTCCTCGCATACGTGTTCTCATTCATCGTGGCTGCAGTCATCGGGGTGGTGGTCTCATGAGGGATGGAGCGAGCTTGCGCGGATTCCTGAGGGATACCGCGCGAGCGTACAAGTACTTGATCCTCATCGTCCTCTTAGACTTGGTCATCCTCTCTCTACGTCCGGCAACAGGCAGAGAGATCTTCGCTCACACTTACGCCAATTTCGCTGAGATGCTGAGCGTGCTCCCACCCATTTTCCTGCTGCTCGGTCTTCTCGATGTGTGGGTCCCGCGTGAGACGATCATGAAGTACTTGGGCGAGCGCTCTGGCTTACTTGGAATGGCCCTCAGCGTTTTCCTTGGTGCGGCGGCAGCGGGTCCCCTCTACGGTGCCTTTCCGGTAGCTGCGGTCATGATCAAGAAGGGCGCCAAGTTCTCCAACATACTGGTGTTCATAGGGGCCTGGTCGACCCTGAAGATCCCGATGTTCCTGTTCGAGATGTCGGCTCTGGAAACGAGGTTTGCAATAACTCGGTGGATCGCCAGCGTCTTAGGGGTCATTATGATGACCTTCATCATTGACAGGCTGATCACCGAGGAAGAGAAAGCGGCCATATACCATAGGCATACGACGGAACCCTGACTCGCGTCGGGCACACCTCCGGCGCAGGAGATTTCCCAAAGACAAGGGGGAGAGGTAAGTGGAGGCAGTCAACACCTTTGATGAGGTAAGATTCTCTGCGACTTCACGCCACGCGATTCTGCGTACACGTATTCAATGACCCTCTGCCGCCGTGCCACAAGCCGTTCTCTAAGCTCATCCTCGGATGAGATCTCGCTCTTCACGTGGGTCTCGTTCGTGTCAACGTCTCCCATACCTGGTCCGTTCAGGCATCCTCCCGGACAGGCCAGCAGTTCCACGAAGCACGGAGTGTCTCCGAGGGCCGGTGTGCCTCCTTGCTTCTCCCGTTCCTCTTCTGAGACGAAACGCTCCAAGAACCTCCTGCAGCAGTCGATGCCTGAGATCCCTTCTTGCAGCACAGCCAGCTTGACACCCGGCGGCGCCTCTGCGTCCCACTTGCCCGGAGGCAACGGATCCAGATCGCCGACGCTCTCATTCAGCCACGTGCGGAGCTCCGCGAATGTGAGGCACACATCCACGGGCTTGCCTGCTTCGCGGAGCTCAGCGCTAGAAGTGGCATCGCCCGAGGTGACGAGTTCCCTCATTGAGGCCACCTGCCGCTTCTTTGCGAGACACGGCCCGATGAAGACCACCGCCGCGTCAGTGCCGTACTTTCTTTTGAGGCGCACTCCATGTGACAGCATGGGAGAGGGGAAGGGCGCCAACGCTGGTGCAGCTTGCGGGTAGTCTTTCTGCACGAGCTCCACGATGTCAGGGCACGACGTTGAGATGACGACATCGTGGGCCTTGGCCAGGTGTATCGTTCGTTCGCGGATGAGCTCATCGAGCGCGCACGCCGTCTCTTCAACGTGCGAAAAGCCTATGCTGCGAAGCGCCGTGATTACTTTCATCGGATGGGTTCTTGGGAAAGCAGCAGGAAAGGAAGGCCCGAGTTCGACAAGGCCTGGGCACACAAAGGGGCTGAAGTGCAGTAATGACGGG
>JANLFY010000013.1 GCA_024653485.1 Bacillota bacterium
TTCTCAGTCCAGATGAATGTGTTTTGGGGTGACAAAATCACAGTCCGTTGACAGGTGTGCGCCTGTGGCTGGCTTACGCGCGTTCCTGGAGAACGCGAAGATGTCTTCAGTCGCCACGCGTGGCTTGCCCCGGCCGCCAAGAACCAGCGGTCTCGTCCCATCGCCCAGGCCGCGCACAGTCTTTCCCGCCGTGTCCGCACCCACCCCCTCTAGGTCGAAGGGGCTTTCCGCGCAAGCGCAGGGCACCGCCAAGACGCGGCGCCCTGCGAAGAGTGGCCTTACACCTCGTTCAACAGGGCCCAGGAGCCCTCGTGATACCTCCTCGGGTCCCGTGTCACCGGCCAAGACCGTGGCCGTCCCCGCAGCCCCCACACCCCCCGCAGCCGCCGCCAAGCCGGCCGCCCCGGCTGCCTCCGTGGCGGCCGCCGTGGCCGTCACTTCGGCCGCTAGATCTCGTGGGCAACGCGCATGCCCTCGAAGACCGCGTGGGTTATGCGCCGTGGTCTCCACGCGTCCCCGATGACGTAGTAGTCTATCCCGGCTCCCTCGAGCTGCTTGGCCAGTCCGTCCTCAGGCGAGGATCCCACCGAGATCACCACCGAATCGAAGTCCGCAAGCGTCTCGGTTTTCCCGTCCTTCTCCACGGTGACGTCGCGTTCGCCTATTGAGGCCAGCTTCGCGCCGGTCACGATGTTGACACCCTTCCCCGCCAGGCGATCCAGCAGGAGCGCCCCCACGAGCGGCCCCACGTCGGACGCGACGCGCGGCAGCATTTCAATGATGGTGACCTCATGTCCTTTCTCGGCCAGGAACTCAGAGGTCTCACACCCCACAAGTCCGCCTCCGATGACCGCGACCCTCCTCCCTACAGTAGCTTTGCCGCTCAGCACGTCCCAAGACATGACCACGTTCGGCCGGTCCGCCCCGGGCGCAGCCACGCGCGCCGGGCGGGCGCCGGTCGCGATCACGACGACGTCAGGTTTCTCGGCGCGAATGGCATCCAAGGTGGCCTCCTTGTTCAACCGGACGTCCACCTTGAGTCGGCCCATCTCTCTTGCGAGGAACTGCCTGAACGTGGCGATCTCCCCCTTCTCGGGCGTCGTTGCCGCCAGCGGGAGCTGGCCGCCAAGGCTCGACCCTTTCTCCCAGAGCGTGACTTGATGGCCCCGGAGTGCCGCCACGCGCGCGGCCTCCATGCCGGCGGGTCCGCCGCCGACCACTAGAACTTTTCGGGCGACTGGGGCCTTCGCCATGGCGAACGCCTCCTCGAAGCCCGCGCGGGCATTCACCGTGCATCCAATGGGGTGGTCCTGGAACAGCTCGTCGATGCAGCCCTGGCAGCAAGCTATGCACCTTCGAAGTTCGTCCACGCGCCCTTCAGCTATCTTGCGAGGCGTCTCAGGATCCGTCAGAAGTTGCCGCCCCATGGCAACGAGATCGGCCTTGCCCTGGGCGATGAGCCCCTCCGCAACGTCCGGGTCGTTGATGCGGCCTACCGCTATGACCGGGATCTTCACGACCGACTTTATCCCGCTCGCAAGATCCGCGAGGCACGCGTGAGGCATCGCCATGGGCTGGATGATCCACACCGCGGATTCGTACACCCCCGCCGACACGTGCAACGCGTTGATGCCCTCACGCTCGAGACGCCTGGCGACCTCTCTCGTCTCGTCCAGGGTGAGCCCCCCCGCCACCTTCTCGTCGGCGCTCATACGGTAGATGACAGGGAAGTCGGGCCCCACCGCGCGCCGCACGGCGTGCACGACCTCAAGCGGGAAGCGCAGCCTGTTCTCGAGGGGCCCCCCGTACTCGTCCTTCCTCTTGTTGGCGTACGGGGACAGGAACTCATTGATGAGATAGCCGTGGGCACCGTGGATCTCCACGGCATCGAATCCCGCCGCTTTCGCGCGGCGCGCCGCCTCGCCGAAAGCCCGCACGATCATGTCGATCTCGTCCTTTGACATCTCCTTGGGCGTCTCGCCTTTCGTCGGGTCGGGCACCGGCGACGGCGCCAGGAGTGGCTCGCCCGTGACGTCAGAGGTCGTCTGCCGACCGCCGTGGTAAAGTTGGACGGCGATCTTCGCGCCGTGAGCGTGGACGACGTCAACGAGGCTGCGCAGTCCCGGGATGAGCTTGTCCGAGTAGATACCGACTTCGTTTTGAAAACCCCTGCCGGACGGGTGAACGTACGAGGCCTCCACGATGATGAGGCCGACCCCTCCCCTCGCCCGTTCCGCGTGGTAAGCCCGCAGCCTGCCGGTGATCGAGCCGTCCTCGAACGCGTAGTTCGTGACCATGGGTGGCATGACGATCCTGTTGCGAAGCTCCATGTTCCCTATCCTCATAGGGCTTGTGAGATGAGGAAACCCTGCCATGCAGCACTCGCTCCCTTCCTTGGTGGTTCTGTAGGTCAGCGCCATGGGGCGCGCCCAGGATCAGTCTTGCCAATGTGCGGGAGCGTATGCTGATGGCAGGGTCAGGCGCCTCCACGAGGCATCGAGCACGTGGCAAGGGCAGAAGGTTGGGCGACTCACCGCTCGAGCTCGCCCTGCCGCCCGGGCGGGCTGCGCGGTCTGGACAGTCCGCAGTCTGTCCGACTGACGTTCCAGAGCTCAGAGCCCGGGACCCTGAGCTCTGGGTTCACTCGGGTCTGGGCTCGCGGTGGGCCCGGACTCAACGCCGTCCCCAAGCGGGGCGCCTTAACGAAGTGTCGGGAGCTTTTCTGCACCCTCACGGGAGCTTTCGACCTGGCTCAAGCATTCGTGCTGCTCGCTGGGACGTCTAGCCATGGATGAGCCTGGGCAAGCACCGGACGCACACCCAAAGGCTGTCGCCCTTGAAGCGGCACGGCATGAGCACCTCAGCGCCCTCGCCCGCCCCGCACAGGAAGCAGCGTTGGGTGATTTGAGCTTTTGGTTGGCCCGTAGCAGCCGCACGCTCCTCCGCACGCTCCGCCGCGCGTTCCCTCGCGGCTTCCTCCGAGAACTCCGGCGCCTCTCTCTCTTCGATGGAAAGCGCACCGGTGGGGCACACCGCGAGGCAGAATCCCGCGCCGTCGCATAGCTCTTCGCGGACCACCTTCGCCTTGCCGTCCACGATCTCGATAGCGCCTTCCGCGCACGGCGTCACGCAAAGGCCGCACCCGTTGCATTTCTCCTCGTTTATCTTCACTATCTTCCTTACAGCCATGCATCGTCCTCCCTTGAACTCAACCTTCGAACTCAACCTTGCACTCTCCTGTCAGTGCCGCGGTCTCACCGCGGGACCGAGTCTCCCAACAGACGCCCTTAGTGCCCGCCGGGCATCCGCGGTCACCCAGAGCCGGATGCCCAGCAAGCAAGAGCAGACGTCAAGTCAGATGCCGAGCGCCCGCCGCTTGCCGGCGATATGCCTCTCGATTCCGTCCACCGCGGCCACGGGGTCTGTCTCAACGGCGAGCTTGCCGCCGGTCAGGCCCTCCACGTCGCGGGTAAGGAGGTTCACCACGTCGGTAGCCCCGGTCACCGGCGGAACCGGCGAAACGTGCGTATACAGCCCCAGGGCGACCGCGGAGAACGCGTCGATCACGGCCTTCTGCTCCATGTACTCGGGCGCCGTAACAGCGACGGGCAACGCCGCCGTGTCGACGCCAAGCGCGCCGGCCACTGCGCCGACGAGGAGCGCGAGCCGTCCAGTGTCAGTGCACGTGCCGAAGCTAAGCACAGGCGGGAGGCCAAGCGCCTTGCACACGGCCTTGAGACGGTCCCCCGCCCACTCTTGCGCCTCCAGTGAGTTCAACCCGGCCACTTGGCAGGCCGCGTTGCCACATCCCGCCGACAGCACGAGGAAGTTTCGGCGGATGAGCTCCTTGGCCACTGCCACTGTCATGGTGTCCTGGCCGCCTCCCTTAAGGGTGGTGCAGCTCACGAGAGCCACGACTCCGGCTATGTCGCCCTTCTTGATGACCTCGAGGAGCGGCTCGAGCGTGCCACCGAGGGCGCCTAGCACCGCCTCTGTCGAGAAGCCCGTCAGGATCTTAGTGCGCCCCAGGTCGCGCGCCGCTCGTCCGGCGGCCTTCCGGCGCTTGAAGTTCTCTATGGCGATGCCGACGATCTCCAGGGCCTGCTCCCGCACTCTCTCGGGATCATACACGATGCGTTTCTCGACGCCGGGCACGCCTATGAGCCGGGATACCGCGACTAGAGTCGCGCCGTACTTCTCGGCGATCGAAGCGAGGGACGGCAGCGAGCAGTTCATGTCCATTGCGAATACGTCGACCGCGCCAGTAGCGAGCACGAACTCCTGATTCAGCCAGTTTCCCGTGAGGCCCGCGAAGACATCGTCGCACGAGAGGCGCTGCATCATCTCCTGGCCGGTCTCGATTGACCCCGCGATACGAAGGCCCTTCGCTCCCGCCTCCCGAGCGCGTCGCTGCACGTCCTCCGAGCGAGCTGCCTCGACCAGCGCCATCCCCACGAAAGGCTCGTGGCCGTTGGGAAGTATGTTGACGTAGTCCGGGTCGAGAATCCCGAGGTCCACGTAGGCTTCGTGAGGTGCGGGTGTGCCGAAAAGGGCGTCCTGGACGATCTCGAGAGGGACGAGCGCGCCGTAGCAGCTTGCCACGCCGAGGCGCAGGGCTGTCTTGGCGAGGGACACATAATCGCCGTCGATATTGGTCATCGCCCGTGCAGTGGAGTCCACTAGCTCGCTGATCGGCCCGCCGGGGAACACGCCGAGCTCGCGCCACACCTTTTTTCGCGTCTCTGGTGCAAACGCCGCGACTGCCACCGACTCTTCGGCGCTGTCCTGATAGAGCGCTGCGAGCATGGCGTCTGCCGTCGCTTTCTCGTAGCCCGCGTTCCCCGGTGCCACGCCGAGCGCCCGTGCGAGGAGGTCGAGTTTTGCCCTGTCGCGGATCTCGAAGGGCGTCTTGCCAAGCGCCGTAGCTTTGAGCGTCTTGGCTACCTCGCGCGCATGGAACGAGTAGGCAGCTACCCCCATGTTCGCCCTGTGAACCATGTTTCGCATCACCATGCCGTTGCCGTCGATCCCGCACGCGCCCCTGTCGGCCTTCTTCGTGATACGGCACGGCCCCATGGAGCACAGCTGACACGTGATGCCTTGATCGCAGAACGTACAACGCAGTCCCTGCGCTTCGAATCGTTCGACCACGCTCGTGACTCCGGCTCCCTGCATCTCCTCATGCATCTCCCGAATGGACTCGTGCTCGCTTACGGGTTCCACTGTTTCTCTCCTCCCCTTATCTTGATTCTGATTGGGTTCTCGATCACGCGCAGTTCCCGCAAATCCGCTTTCCCGCCACGGCACGTTCGCGTGGTGGCACCTGGCTACAACAGCCCCCTCCGCACGTGGCGCCTTGGGATCTACTGCGTCGCCATCATTCCGGTTTCTGCTGCTGCTCGGCGAGGGACTTCAGAGTCAGGTTCTCAAGGAACGACACGAACTTCTCCTGGACCCCGACCCAGCTTTGCCTCAGGCGACAGACTTCCCATCGGTCGCACGCATCGCGCCCGAGAAGACAGCGGTTGACCGCCACTCTTCCCTGGATGGCCTCTACTATCTCGAGGGCAGTGATTTCCGACGGATCGTGCGCAAGCGAGAAGCCGCCGCGGGGACCTCGGTGAGAGACGACTATGTCCGACACTGCCAGCCTCTGAAAGATCTTGCGGAGGAACCCTTCAGGAATGCCCTCGGCGCGAGCGACTCTCTCCACCGAGAACACCGTGCCGTCAGGGTAGCTCGCCATATGCGACAGCGCGCGCAATGCGTAGTCGGTGTTTCTCTTGATGAACTCCATATCAGGTCGCAAGCTCCTTTCGGGGAAGTCTCTGCTGAAGCCTCGCCTCCGACCTCTCCCCCTCTCAGAGATCAGGTCGGGACAGTCAGGTCATTACAGGACTATTTTAGTCCTATATATTCCGCGTGTCAATAGCGATGTACCGCCCACGTATCAACGAGGTAACGGGCACGCGATCGCTCAGCCGGGTCAGATGGGAGCTCAGGTTAGGAGCTTGGGCAGCAGGCGAGGCGCGAGGGCAAGAGAAACTGATGTAGTGCTTTGACGTGGTTCTAAGCCGGCATGACGTGACCCATGCCGACCTCGAACTTGTGCACGTGGAGAGCCCTAAGAGGCGCTTGCCTGATCACCGCGAGCACGGGCAAAATCTTTCGTAGCCCATGAGCTTCGCCGGCCCAGCCGCGGTCACGCCGTAGAAAATGATCGGCTTGCCATGCAAAGCTGACAGGATGCTTTCGCCGGTCCCGTTCGCGAGGACTGTCCCTGTGGAAAGGACGAGGTCGGCCCAAGCGACGACCTCCGCGTTGCGCTCGGCGCTCTCGATCATCAATCCCTGGCGGGTCGTTCCGATGTTCGTCGGGTCCATGTCTGTGACCCGAACCTGAAAGCGGTCGTCCCCTGCCAGGGCGCTTACGATCGCAGGCTGAAGGCCGATGACGGCCACGCGGGGGCGGCTACCGCGGAGCGCGACCAGCCGAGCCTGTCGGGGTAGGGCCGTACGAGTCGGCCGGGCGTTCCTCTCGCTCGCCCCTTCCCCAGCCCTGTCCCCGCTCGCAAGATGCCCGCTCGTAAGGCGCTCCACGTGCTCCAGCAGGAGCCGCGCGCACTCTTCGGGCTCGGTGTCGCGGCAGTGGACAGTGTGGTCGACCAGACCGAGGCTGCGCATTACGGCGTTGCAGGTGGCCACGAACACCGCGCGCTCGTAGTTCGTGCGCAGCGGGAGCGCGATGACATCTGCGAGCCTACCACGAAACGGCGCGGGCATATCAGTGTACGCCTGGCCGCAGCTCGCTCGGAAATGCGCCTGGATCATGACTTCCTTGCCCTTGAGCAGCGGGAAGTCGCGCCTGGTCGGCGCGCCGATGGCCTCCTCCGGCGCGAGCGGCCGCGCGGTGACTACCTCAACTGCGTCGTCCGCCAAGCCGGTAGACCGGGTCAGCTCTCTGAGCCTCTCTCTGCAAAGGTCAAGGATCTCCATCTCGAGTCGTCCTCCTTTGTCCGACGCGTAGCACGCCGCTCACTCCCCAGGAGTGCCAAATCCGCACTGGCTGAGCGCCTTCCTCGCCTCCAGGGAACGCAGGTAGTCGAGGAACCTCTTCGCCTCATTCTCGTGCCGCGTCCCTTTCACCATGGCCGCTTCGAACACCACCTTCTCGTGGGACTCAGCCGGTGCCTTGGCGACCGCTTTGGCCTTCGTCGACTTGTGCAGAGTGCTTCCGAACACGAACCCGGCATCCGCGTCTCCCATTTCCACGTACATGAGGACCTGCTGCACGGTCCTCGCGAACACGAGCCGTTTGGCGAGCAGCTTGTCTAGCCCCATGTGCTGCAGGACCTGCGTGGCGTACGTTCCCGCCGGCACGATCCGAGGATCGCCGATCGCGATCCTCTCAACGGACGGGCTCGCCAGCCACTTCCACGGGTCACCCTCCACTCTCGTGCCGGCGGGCACCGCTAGGACGATCTCGTCATGCGCGATAGCGAACCGCGTCTCCTGGGCGATGAACCCGTCTTGCTCGAGCGCGTCCATCTGGCCCCCGCCTGCGGGAAACACCACCGCGTCGACCGGGGCGCCTTGCTTCACTTGAGCAGCTATCGCCCCCGCGCTCGCGAACGTAAACGACACTGAGACGTCGGGGTTTGTCGATTCGAACGATCCTTTAATGAGCTGCAAGGCGTCTAGCAGCCCAGCGCCAGCGCCGACGACGATCTCTCTTCGGGCGGCATCCCCGACCCCTGCGACAGCGCCCAGGAACACCGCCACGGCAACGCAAGACACCAAGATTGGCCTCATTCCCGTCCGACCTCCACCGATCCAGCGTATGTGGCATGGCCGGCGGGTCGACTCCGACCCGAACATCTCCGGCACATGCCGCGGCGAATGGACTCATACTTGGGAGGAGCTGACACCGGACTCAAGGCTCTGCTTCCCACGATTTAGATAGAGTATCGCGTCGCCCAGCCTCTCGGCCTCCTCGCGATCGTGGGTCACGAGCACGAACGGGACCGCCCACCGGCGCTGCAGCGCAAGGAGCTCATTCTGGACGGCAACCCGCGTCTCCTCGTCCAGCGCGTTCCACGGCTCGTCGAGAAGGAGCACCTCCGGCTCGGTCATGAGGGCACGAGCGAGCGAGACCCGCTGCTGTTCGCCTCCGGATAGCTGACACGGGTACCTGTCCTGCAGGTGCACTATGCGGAGCATCTCCAATACGTCCAGGACCGTCATGCGGAAGCCGCGCCCGCGCTTGCAGCGTCCTCCGATGCCGTACATGACGTTTTGCTTGACCGTCATGTGGGGAAAGAGAGCGTAGTCCTGAAAAACGTATCCCACGCGCCTGCGCTGCGGGGGCACGTCTATCCCGCGCCCGGAGCAGTACAAGACTCTGCCGCCGAGCTCAATGATCCCCGTGTCCGGCCTCTGCAGCCCGGCAATGCAATCGAGCACGGTGGTCTTCCCTGCGCCCGACGGTCCAAAGATGACGATGATGCCCGACTGCCACGAAAACGATACCTCGAGAGTGAAGTCAGGGAGCCGTTTCGCTATCTCCACCTTGAGAGGACCCATCGCTCTCACGCACCGCCCCGCCCACCTGAATCGCGCACCGCCTCGCTCCCCAATCCCGCCCGCCGCTCAGCTCCTTCGAGCCCGCCGGAATCTGCCGGCCTGTCTCTCCGACCACACTCTGCTCAGATACGTGGCACCGAACCCTAACGAAAGCATGACCGCCACGAGCAGGCTCGCAGACCGCATGTCCCCCGACTCGGTCGCCACGTAGATCGCCGTTGGCATGGTCAGGGTGCGTCCCGGAATCGACCCCGCCACCATGAGAGTGGCCCCGAACTCTCCGAGGGCTCGCATGAACGCAAGAAGAGCGCCTGCCACGAAACTCGGCCACGCGAGAGGCAAGGTGATCGTGAAGAACACCCTCGCCTCCGAAGCCCCCAGCGTGCGCCCGGCTTTCTCGAGAGACTCATCGATGGAATCGAGCCCCGCCCTGAGCGTGCCGTACATTAGCGGGAAGGCAACGACCGCCGATGCGATGACAGCCGCCCACCACGTGAAAACCACGCGGATTCCCAGGAAAGCTTCGAGAAACCTTCCCACGGGCCCGTTCTTCCCCAACAGCATCAGGAGGACGAACCCTGTGACTGTGGGAGGCACGACCATGGGCAGCGTGAGCAGCGTGTCGAGGAGCAGCTTCCCCGCGAACGAGAACCTTCTCATCGCCCAACTGGCGATCGTCGCGACGCACGCTACCACCAGGGTCGCGACCACGGCGACCCGCACTGAAAGCAACATCGGGCTGACCCAGTCCACGGGCATTCCGACTCATACCCCCGCGCGTCTCACTCGTCCTACCGCAGCGCGCTCGCCTAGGCTCCCCTTCCGAAAGGACACCGCGGAAACGAACAGGTCTTGCACCCAAGGCAAAGTCCACCATGTCCGTACTCGGCTACGTCAGCGGGGCTCAAGGTCTCGCCAGCAAGGAGCCGGGCCAGCAGGAGATCGAAGAACGCCCGCGGGCGCGCCAAGATGCCGGCAGGCACTCCGACAACGGGAGTCGTGCCGTGGTAGGCAAGGAGCGTCATGGCTCCGGGCGACACGGGCGCCCCGTAGAACGCGACACGCGCCCCGGCAAGCTCGATAGCCCGCGAAGTGCAGTCATCGGGAGACATGCCCCCGGTCACGAGGACCATGTCCACCTCGCGCCCGATCATCGCCAGAACGGCTCGCGCAATTCCGTCTGCGTCGTCGGGCACGACCACCGATTCCGCAACCGTGCTCCCATACTCCGCAAGCCTGTCTCGGACAAGGGGAGTAAACGCGTCCTTCACCCGGCCCTCATAGACTTCGCGTCCCGTCACGACCACACCCGCGCTGACGGTCCTGAAGGGAACGACTCTGATGATCGGGTCATTCGCCACGACGCCGGCCGCACGCGCGAGGCGCTCCCTCTCGACGACGAGCCCCCTCACCTTGACCTTTGCAACCAGGTCCCCAGGCGACACGATTGAGTTGGTGTGCCTGGTCGCGATGAGGAGCTCGCCGATCGCGTTCACGGCAATCAGCCGCCGTGCATCCACCTTGAGAAGACCCTTCAGGGTGGCGCGCACGTCCGCCCACGCCTCTCCGGGCATCTCCACAGTCGTCCCGTCGCCCGAGATCGTTGACGCCAAGCATCGGGCCGCATCATCCTCGTGCACTTCGTCCTTCTCCAACTCCAGGACGTACACGGCGCATTTGCCGACGCGCCTGAGCGTCGGGATGTCCTCAGGCAAGACTCGGTGGCCTCGCCTCAAGACCGCCCCTTTGCGCTGACCGGGGACTATCTCCGTGATGTCGTACGCGAGAGTCAGCCCGACGGCGTCTTCTATCCGCACCTCACGTGATTTCACGCCGCACCTCGTCCTCTTGCCAGTCGCGCGTGCCCCCAAGCGGCTCGTGCCTGGCGTGCGTAGCTGGAACCCGCAGTCGAGTAAAAGCGAGCGAACGAACGAGCGAACGAGCGAACACGTCGTTCACTACCAGTTTCGACATACGCGCAGAAGATCCTGCGCCGGAAGCCTGCTTCGGCAGACGACGCGCAGGGGAAGCCCAGGAAACGTCGGCATTAGTGCATGGTCAGAGTCCCCAGGCGGCGGCACCGACGCTCCACGAGGCCGAATGCCCAGAGGCCCAGCACTACCATGACTCCCATGAATCCGATGAGGATCGCCTGTTCCACCCGGATGGGTAGGAGCGTGCGGGTGCCGAGGAGGATGCCCCTCACCGCATCATAGCCGTACGTGAGAGGAATGGCCATGGCTATCACAAGGAGGAACCTGGGGAATGCCACTACCGGCACCGTGCTGCCGCTCAAGAGGTTTACGAGGTAGCTTGATATGTCGATCATCGTGTAGGCATCGCGCATGAGCAAGACGAGACCCGCGAAGGCGAACCCGAAGCCGTAGATGCCGACTACCATGGGAATGGCAGTGAGCACCGCAGGAATGATGTCCCGCCCGAGGTCGAAGCGGAACATGAACCGCATGACCACCATCAAGAAGCAGGACTCGCACGTCACGCTCACGAGGCTGAATGCGGTGCGTCCGACGAGTTGAACCGCTCTTGGCACCGGCGCCAGCCAGTTCGACTCGAGCACCCCGGCGGTCATTTCGTTCTTGAGGGTCGTGCCGATGCTCCAGAACACCGCGCTCACGTAGGAGGACATTATGCCTCCCAGTATCACGAAGGCCATGAAGTCCGAAGTTCCGGTGAACGCCTCGAACCCGGCAGCCTTTCCATCCTCAACGAAACTGAGCCCCATGAAGTAGACCGGGGTGAACCAGATGAAAGGCTGCATGAGCCAGAACACGGCGTTCATGGGGTAACGCCAGTATATGAGCCAGTCACGACGGAATATGGCGGCGATAGCCCAGATCGCTTGGCGAACTCGGTAGGCGGCCTCGGCGTTATCAGAGGCTCGCGCACCGTACGTGCGCACGCTCCCACGCCCATTTACGCTCGACGAAAGGTCCAGCGGCGCCTCGCCCTTGGCCCTCGCCGGCGTCTCGGCTGCTCCGTTCGTTGGAACTTCCATGTGCACAGTACCACCCTTCACCTGGACCAAGTCGAGGTTCTAGATGTGCTTCATCAGGATCAGGCCAGCCAGCTTGGTGCCGGCTTCGTGCCGCTCGCGCCACCTCTTCCCGGCGTCACCGGCGCCGAAGCGACCCGCGCTGCTTCTCATCAGCGCGAAAGCAAGCTAGCGCGAGAGCGAGCCAACGCGAAAGCGACCCAACGCCAAGGCAAGCCAACGCCAACGCCAACGCGGGCTGCGCAGCCTCTCAGTAGTCAGTAGTGCGAGAGCGTTCCGCGCCGCCTGGCCTGCCGCTCCGTGTATATGAAAGCAGCGACGCCCAACGCCAGGAAGATGCACCCGTAGGCAAAGAGGACCACAAGATCCCGATAGATCGCGCCGACACTCACCTTCCCGAGCGCGGCCGTCCTCACGGCGTCTATCGCGTAAGTCAGCGGGAGCGCGGATGCTACTGCTCGCATCCACCCGGGAAGCACCGCGAGAGGAAAGCTCACCCCGCAGAAGATGAGGAAGGCACCTCGAACGACATTGACCATCGCGGAAACGTCCTTCGCCCATACCACGACGCTCGCGAAGAGCAAGCCTAGCCCGTACACGCACGGAATGACCGCCGCCACTGAAATGGCGATGACCCAGGGTGAACCGGTGATCCGCACACCCAGCAGGAACCTGAACTCCAGGATGGCTACGCTCATCATCACGAGCCCTACGAGAATGCTCAGGAGCTGTGATCCCAGGAGGTGCGAGATGCGCGGAGCCGGCGTCATCCAGTTGCTCTCGAGAGTCCCCCTCGTCTGCTCGTTTCGGAGGAATGTCCCCGAGTCCCAAAGAGCTGCGTTGACCCACAGCCAGATGACGGTGCCTATCGCCACGTAACCCGTGTAATCGATCGTCCCGGTGAGCCGCGCAAAGACAGCAAGACTTTCCCCGCTCGGGCCGGACAGCGCCTTGCCTCCGAAGGCGAACGAAAGGGGCAGCAGGATCGGCCATACAAGCATGGACAGGATCCAGCTCGGGTAGCGCCTTATGATGAGCCACTCCTTGCGGGCGATGGCCAGGATGGCCATGCCCCAGGTCGGTCCGGCCGGCATGGCAGGCGCCCATCCCGGCTGTCCCGCGCCGTGCTCTTGGCGGGATCCGATGGGGGAGCCCGCGGTAGCGCTCATGCCAGATCCCGTGCCCGCGCTGGAGCGCGTGACCATGCTAGAGCCCGTGACCACGCTGGAGCCGGCGCGCCTGCTGGAGCCCGTACCGAAGGACTCTGTTCTGGGCGCTGGAGTGTTGGCGTCCGTACTGATCCCCCCTCTTGCAGCGCTCACGACCGTTCAAGGGCGCTCGAGGCCGCTCTATGCAGCCCGAGGCTGAGGCTGCCCACGACCGCTCGAGGGCGCTCACGACACAACCGCTCATGACCTAAGGCCCTTGCCGGTCAGCTTAAGGAACACGTCCTCCAGGGTCGGCTCCGCCGCTTGTACCCTGCGGATCCTGGCCCCAGAGCGCGCGACGACGGAGATGATCTCAGCAAGGACCGAAGGTCCGTTGTCCGTCACAATCCCTACTTGCCAGGTCTCTTGTTCCTCAGCGTGACTCGCCGTGACGCCCGCAACCCCCTGAATCGCCCTCACGCCCCGGTCAGCGTCCTCGTTCCAGTCGCTCACCTCGAGCCGAAGGCCTCTGCCCTCCCCCAAGGAGTCCTTGAGTCTCCTGGGACTATCGAGCGCAATGATGCTTCCCTCGTCTATGATGGCTACCCTATCGCAGAGCTGGTCGGCTTCTTCCATGTAGTGGGTCGTGAGAAGGATGGTTCGGCCTTCGGCGCGAAGATCGCGTATTAGCGCCCGGATGGAGCGCGCTGCCGCGGGGTCGAGCCCGATGGTCGGTTCATCGAGGAGGAGGATGGGCTGATCGGCGAGCAGCGCCTTTCCAAGCGCAAGCCGTTGTTTCATCCCGGACGAGTAAGTCTCGACGAGCTGGTCCGCCTTATAGGCCAGGCCGAGCCTCTCAAGGGTAGCCGACGCCCGGGCCTTCTGCTCCCGGCGTGACAGCCCGTACAGGGCTGCAAAGTACTCGAGATTCTCGCGGCCCGTGAGTTTCCAGTATGTGCTCCGCTCGCCCGTGAGAACCGCGCCCAGGCAGCGTCGCACCATGGCAGCTTCGCGAACTGTGTCGTAGCCATTCACGAGCGCCCTCCCGCTCGTAGGCTCGAGGAGCGTGCAGAGCATCCGGATGGTCGTGGTCTTGCCCGCGCCATTCGGGCCGAGGAGCCCGAATATCTCGCCTCGCTCTACGACGAACGACACATCGCGCACGGCGACGACGGTCTCCTCGGCGTTGTCGGTGTTATTGGTCCGTTCGCGACCGCTGCCCAACGCCTCCGCATCACCGTGTCGGTGGCGCCCGTTCCATCCGCCGCGCTCATCGCACCGGTTGCGCTGGTCACGCCCACTGCATACGTCGCTCGGATTCCTGGGGACCCCTTCGCGCCGGCGCCGCCAGCGGGTCCAAAGCGCCACGCCTTTCCGGCGCTTCGGGAACTCCTTGCGGAGGTGTATCGCCTCCACCGCAAACACTGACCCACTCAGTCCTACGGCCACTCTCCTATCGCCTCCGAGGGACAACCTCGATCGACCGATACAGGACCTACCTTTCTCGGAACACCAAGCGGCGTCGCCAATCGGCATTGCCGGAATTGATCATAATCCCCGTGGCGAATAATGTCAATGCACGGATCAACATTATTAATCTAGGCATTGATGTTTGTAATATGATCGTCCGTGCCGCTCGTTCATCGTCTCAAGACGTCGTAGGAGCGTTCGGCAGTGTGGAAACGGGAAGAAACGGAATCACGCGGGGCGATGGCAGCACACGCTTCACCGCGGGCATGAGTGACCGGCTCAACGGGTGGTACATTTGGGATCAGCAGCGTGCAGGTCTTGCCCACAAGCCATGTCCCGCACGGACAGCTATCTTCTTGTCGGGACCCAACATGTGAAGCGTTGTCGCGTTCTGGGCGTGCTCCAGTTGCGCGCGCCGCGCGAATGGCACGTCAGTTGCAAGGTCATTGGCTTGGAGATGCATCGCACACGTCGGGCGACGTGTTTCACGAATGCTGGGCCCAAGTCTGCCGCATTGAGGTGGCACTGTCGCAGGCATGGCCGGCGGGCTCAGTTTTGAGCCAGCACATCCGAGTCTGATGGGAGGGTGCGTGAGGGGAATTGGCTTCTCATAAAGTGCTCGTCGGGAGCCCGGTGAATCAGAAACCTGCCATCCTGACCGAGTTCCTCAGGTCGCTGGCCGAGCTGTACATCTCAGGCATGTCACTTGATTTCGCCTTCGTCGATGATAACCAGAATCCAGACTCATCCGCGATGCTTGCTGGGTTCCGCCGGGACGGCAGCCGAGTTTTCATCTTGGAGAGCTCAGCTGGTACAGCCGAGGCACGTGGAGGGGAATATGTCTGTGATGACCAGACCCACCGATGGAGCGAAGACCTCGTGTGGAGGGTCGCGGCGCACAAGGATCGCATGATTCGGCTCGCTCTTGAGAGCGACTATGACTACCTCTTCCTGGTGGACTCGGACCTCGTTCTCCACCCAGATACCGTTCGACACCTCATCACGTGCGGGAAACCGATTGTCTCAGAGGTGTTTTGGACACAGTGGCAACCTGACTCGTCTCCCCTGCCCCAGGTCTGGCTCCGAGATCAATACACTCTGTTCGAACACGCTCGCGGGGAACGCGTTCCCGAGGAAGAGGCCCAGGCCAGGATTCAGGCGTTCTTGGAGTGCCTGAAGACGCCCGGATTGTACGAAGTGGGCGGACTGGGCGCGTGCACACTGATATCGAGAGAGGCTCTTCAGAAAGGCGTCTCATTCAGGGAAGTCCCCAACGTGTCTTTCTGGGGAGAGGATAGACACTTCTGCATACGAGCGAGCGCGCTTGGGTTGAGGCTCTATGTCGACACGTGCTATCCTGCCTATCATGTCTATAGGGAGTCCGACCTCGAACTCGTCAAGAGCTATAGAGAGGCCCATCGCGCCACAGAGCCGGCTCCTGTTCATGAAGCTGCCGTGGCGTTGCTGAAATCTCATGAGATACGCGGAGAAGTGAGCAGGATCCTCTCTGTCACGAAGAGTGCGGTCGAACGGTTCTGGAGTTTTGATTTCAGGAAGCCGAGACCTGACGAAGGCATCGAGCTTCTTGACCCTGAGTACCGCTCCCACATCTTGAGAGGTCTTGGAAGCGAGCTGAGAAGCTCCTTGGAATCCCGGCTCATCTCGAAGACCGAGGTATTGAGCTCCACCTTGGCTGCGATAGACTCCGAGGCAACCGAGGCCCTTGTGACCGGTCGGGCCTTGACCCACGGGGTCGAGCAAGACAAGTACTTCCGTGAGTTGTATGACTGCCGGATCCTCGTAACCAGACCTGAACGGGAAACGAAGTGGCTAGTGAGAGGGGTCGAGTTCACGAGAGCACCCGAGCGTGACTTGCCGGACTTTGTGCGGAATAGGGTCACGAAGTATCATGGGAACAAGCTCACCCTATCTATGCTAGTTCGAAACGAAGCGGACAGGTACCTCCGGAGAGTACTCGAACACGCCGCGCAGTACGTTGATGCCGCCGTGATCCTCGACGACGCTAGCGAGGACCAGACTGTCGAAGTGTGCAAGCGGGCGCTGAGCAGCATTCCCGCGACGATCGTCTCGAACGCAAAGCCCGGTTTTCACAACGAGGTTGAGCTGAGGCGGCAACAGTGGGAGCTCACGGTGAGCACCGACCCGGATTGGATCCTGATACTGGACGCAGACGAAATGCTCGAGGACAGGGCCAGGTCCGCCATCCGCGACCTCATCGACCAGCCGTTCTACGACCATTACTCGTTCCGGCTATACGATTTCTGGGACACGACGCACTATCGTGAGGATCGATACTGGCAGGCTCACAAGACGTACAGGATCTTCCTCGTTCGGTACCAACCTGAGTTCAGGTATACGTGGCAAGAGACCCCGCTGCACTGTGGTCGGCTTCCAAACAACATCGGGCTGTTGCCAGGCGCACGCTCGGACTTGCGGGTAAAGCACTTCGGCTGGGTTTCGCCCGCTGACAGGGAGGCAAAGTACAGGAGGTACAAGACACTCGATCCAGACGGGAGGTACGGCATCCGACAACAGTATGAGTCCATCATGGATCCTAAACCCAACTTGGTCGAGTGGGTCGAATAGAAGTCAGGCCTAGTCGTCGACGCCGATTTCCGCCCTGACGCTGCAGGCGGCCTTCCGGAGATAGGGCTCGTCGAGCACGCCGACGGGGCTCGGCGTCTCGAAGATGCGCCCCGGCATGCGGAGGGCGTCGAACGAGAACCCCTCGCGCAACTTGAACGCGTACTTGCGCCTGTGTATTTCAGTGCCTGTCCTCTGGAGATCCTCGGGACCGCACTCGAACCCGGCGACGCGCAGGGCAGCGGCGGTCGTGTCAGGTGTGTATATGCCACGGGCGAAGAAACACACGACGAGGCTGGACAGGACCTGCCTCCAGCGCTCCTCCTTCAGGATCTCGCGCGCAAGCTCGTCCGGGCCGATCCGCTTCTTCACCAGCACCTTCTGGTCCACACTGTAACCAGCGCTGTCCAGGTGGCTGTGGCGTGCGCCCACGAGGAACCCGAGGTGCGCCCCTGGACCCGTGTGATAACCCGGCATCTCGTTGCCTCCGAAGGCAAGGGCGAAATCCTGGCCGCCATACGCTGACGCAGCGTGTTCGACGCCGTGTGCGAGCGCCCTGTAGAACTCGTTCGGTTGCTCTACTATCCGCCTCACCGCCTCGAGATAGGCACGATAGTCACCCCAGGCAAGCCGCAGGCCGCCCGCCGCATCCTCGGACACGAGGCCGCGCTCCTGTGCTTCCGTCGCCCACGCCAGCACCACTCCACAGCTCATTGCGTCGAGCCCGTAAACCTCGATGCGGTCGATGAGCTTCAGGAGACCCTCGGGGTCAGAGCCACCGAGCATCGAGCCGAGCGAGTAGATGAGCTCGTAGTCGTACGAGATCATGCTGGTCTTGTAGAAGTACGGCTCCTTCTCGTCAGGCTCACGCAAGGCCGCGATGTGAATGCACCCTACCGGACAGTGGGAGCAGGCAAGACGGCGTCCCAGGTAACGTTCGGCCAGCGCCTCTCCGGAGATACGGTCGGCTCCCTCGAACCTCGCGTCCTTCAGGTTCCGCGTCGGCAGGCCGCCGAGGGCGTTCAGCGGCAGGACGTTCTCGGGCGTCCCGAGGTCGTGGTATTTCTTCATGACGGGCGAGGCGACGGCCTCCTGGTATATCTCGTCGTACACGCGTCGGTATTCCGCCGATCCGCCGCGGCCCACCACCCCGCCCTCGCCCTCGGCTCCGCCCCTAGGTTTGATGCCTGTCGCGCCCGTGCGCTCGCCGCTCCTTGCCCCTGCTATGGGCAGCGAGTGTCTGCCCGACACCACGACCGCCTTCAGCTTCTTGCTGCCGAAAACCGCGCCTAGCCCTAGCCTGCCGAAGTGTCTGTAGCTCTCGGTGGCGACGCAGGCATACGGTATCAGCTTCTCGCCGGCCGTGCCGATACGCATGATCGTGCGCAGCCCGGCCGCGGGCTCGCTCTCCCGAATGATGCGACCGACGGTAAAGCTGTTCCTCATGCCCCAAAGCGTGCGGGCGTCTCGGAAATGGACGTCGCCGCCATGAATGGCCACATAGCCCGGGAGATCGTTCGCGCCGCGGATGACGACCGCTCCGTAGCCGGCCGTCCTGATGGCGACGGCGCTTCGCCCGCCGGCATGGCTCTCGCCGAGATTGCCAGTGTGCGGCGACTTGAACATGGCCACGGTCTTCGAAGCCAGAGGAAACAACCCTGTGAGCGGCCCCACTGCGAACACAATGGGGTTTTCAGGGGAAAGCGGATCGGCGCCATTGGGACACTCTTCGTGCAGAAGTTCGATGGCTACGCCCGCCCCGCCCAAGTGGCGGTCGAAGAGGTCCTCCCGACGCTCAACCCAGTGCCGCTTCCTCGAAAGATCTATGTAGAGGACGTTCGCCAAAGGATCGGCCTTAATCACATACCCCAACCCCTTTCGCGTCCGGGGTCCCCTTCCTTGCTTCGCGGGCAGCCTCGTCCGATGGCCCATGAGCAGCGTCGTCCGAAGGCTCGCAAGAAGCCTCGCCCGACAGGCCGTAAGCGACCCCACCTGCTGGCGTGCGAGCAACCCCGCGAGTCGTCGCACCTTCAGCCGTCTGGGCCCGTTCCACGCTCAGCACACCATGTGGACAGAACTTCGCGCAGTACCCGCAGTGGACGCATATCATGGGCTTGGCGGTTTCGTCGTCCCAGAAGACCGCGCCGACTATGCAGGCGTCCCGGCAATGACCGCATCCTATGCACCGCGCCTCATCCAGTCGCACGCCTCCACTGTCACGGACACGGAGCGCGCCCACGGGGCACACCCTTGCGCAGGGCGGGTCGTCGCAAGCCCTGCACACTACGACCGTGAACCCCCGCTCCATGCCTCCGATGGACCTCACCCCGATGCAAGCGCGGGCAAGGCCTCCCTCTCCCAGCCGCCGTGCGCAGGCGAACATGCAACTTTGGCAGCCGACACACCTCTCCGTATCGACCACAGACAATCTCATGAACCATCCGCACCCTTCCAAGGGGAACCGCTCGCGGTACCTAATGGGAGCCGCTTGCGGTACGCATAGGGGCACGTTTCTACATGCATACCCTGCTATCCTCCTCTCTGCCACACATTCCAGCACATATCGGAAGTACACACTCAGGCACTCCGGCCCATTTGCTTCGCTTCGACCGTAAACCCCGCCCAAAGGGGTGGTCGTGTGTGGTCGGCCTCCCCCGTCAGCCTTTGCACTGCATCTGCCCGGCCTCGGTCCCACTGGCGCGCGACTTTGAAGTCGGCAATCGTGCATATGTAACAAGCCGTGTGCCGCCCCTCCAGCGCCATGCTCGGCCGCACCAGGTGGCTGAGTGCACGCGGCTGGGGCAAGAGGCGCCTCCACAGAGGTGAGAGGCTCAACCCTCGCCACGAGAGCATCTCTCACAGCGCCCTGACAGCCTCGCCCGCCCTTGGGTGCGCCGACGCACGCGAGAGGCCAGCTTGGTCGGCCGCCTCCATGATCACCGCCTCCGCGATGATTACGTGGCCATTTCGGGCAAGCCTCGAACACTGCGAAAACACATTGGACTTGACGGTAGGAATTCGCAGCAGAATGGCAGAAAGGGCATAAGTGGTGAAACAAGCGGCGGGCGGCGAGCCGTGAGGGTGGCGCCACCGGGTCAACACGGAGGGGAGAACGCATGGGCCAGATAACGTACGATGACTTTGACAAGGTTGAGATGCGCGTGGGTAGGATAGTGAAGGCGGAACGGTTCCCCAAGGCGAGGAAGCCCGCCTACAAGCTGCTGATAGACTTCGGAGAACACGGAATCAGGCGATCAAGCGCGCAGGTCACGAAGCTCTACTCGCCCGACGAGCTTGTGGGCAGACTGGTTATTGCCGTCACGAATTTCCCTCCGCGCCAGATCGCAGATTTCCTGTCGGAGGTGCTCGTCCTCGGGGTCGCCGTCAGTGACGCGAGCGAGGTCGCGCTCATTCAGCCAGACCGGGAGGTTCCTTTGGGGCGACGAGTCTTCTGACGACACGGCGTCACGCCGGCTCGCGCCTTGCGGAGAGATTTCGCTCGAGGCGACCTTGACACGGCACATGAGTCTTTATACACTTACGGTAATAACTCGGAGCCAGAGTGATCCCCGGGCTTATTGCAGGCAACGGCAGAGAACAGTGATTGGGTGCCGGACCCCTGGAAGTAGACAGCAGAGGGCAGAACGCAGATGGCCGGCAAGTCGCGATGGTTGGTGAGTCGGTGAGTCGCACCTGTCGGATCACGAGCCGCGCTAGCTCGGACCTCGACACGTGCATTTGTCCTCGCTAGCCCGACTGTAGACAGGAGGAAGACCGACCAAGCCAAACGGGACCGCACGAGCAAATCCACCCGCGCCACATAGCGTGCGCCGACCCACGCGCGCCACACAGCGCTCGCTGACCCACTCGCACCGAGCCGTGTCAGCCGACAAGAAGCGTGGTGTCTCGTCCTCGCGTTCCCGAAACCTTGGTGACCACTCTATGGCTCTCGTCAGTCAAGGAGCGGCAAGGCTCCTGCCTGCCGAGGCGCTGACACGACGTGTCCGCATGAGGTGATGTCTTGATGGCATGGGTGGAAGGTAGTTACATCTGGTTCGATGGTGACTTCGTCAAGTGGGAGGACGCGAAGATCCACGTCCTGAGCCACGTCGTGCACTATGGTTCGGGAGTCTTCGAAGGAATCAGGGCTTACAAGACGCCTGCCGGAACAGCCGTCTTCCGCTTGGGCGACCACGTGGCACGGTTGTATGATTCCGCGAAGATATACCGCATGGACATCCCTTACTCACAGGACGAGATTGCCCGGGCGATAATCGAGACCGTCAGGCGGAACGGCTTCGATTCGTGCTACATTAGGCCGTTGGTGTTCAGAGGATATCACGAGCTGGGTCTCAACCCACTTCGCGTCCCCGTGCAGACCATGATCGCCGTCTGGGGATGGGGCTCCTATCTTGCAGCGGGCGCGGGCGCCGACGGCGTGGACGTGGTTGTGTCTTCATGGAACCGCCTTGCTCCGAACACCCTGCCTCCACTGGCCAAGGCGTGCGGCAACTACATCAACTCCCAGCTGATGAAGATGCAGGCCGTGGTAGACGGGTACCACGAGGCGATCGCAGTCGGGACCGACGGCCTCTTGTCAGAGGCTACCGGCGAAAACCTCTTCGTGGTGCGCGGTGGAACAATATACACCCCTCAGCTCGCCTCGTCCATACTCAACGGCATAACCAGGAACACCATCCTGACGCTCGCGCGCGACCTCGGAATTCCGGCCGTGGAACAGCCGCTGCCGAGGGAGATTCTGTACGTTGCGGACGAGGTGTTCCTCACAGGAACCGCTGCGGAGATAACTCCCGTGCGCTCCGTGGACAGAATCCCTGTAGGGAATGGCGAGATGGGCCCGATCACCCGCAGGCTCAAGGACGCCTTCTTCGCCATCATCGGCGGGAAGGCTCCCGATTCGCACTCGTGGCTCACTCCTGTACGGGATGCCGGCGGCCCTGGCCGCTTCGCAAGCTGAACACGAGGTCGAGGCCACGGCTCACTCCCACTCCTCAAGCTCGAGGGCTCAAGCGTTCAAGGGCTCGAGGACTCGAGGGTTAAAGGGCTCGAGGGTTCAAGGGTTCAATCTTTCAATCTTTCAAGCATTGGCCTCGGCTCGGGCGCGACGCCTAAGGAGCCAGGCCACTATTACCAAGACCGAAACCGCCGCGAGCACGAGAACGGCGGAGACCGCCCCCGACAGGACGAGGTTCAGCGCGGTGCCGGCCCCAAGCGCCGCCACAACCATGATGGCCGCGGCTCTTGCCATGTCTGCCGTCCCAAGCTCCCTAAGGAGCACGACGAATGTCGCTGCGCACGGGAAGAAAGCCGTTAGCACGACGCTCGCCACCGCAAGCTGGCGGGCGCTCATGCCGAGCGTCCCGAGCATGCCCACGGCCACGTCCTTCCTGAGGAATCCCATGAGCACGGCAACGGCTGCCTCCGGCGGGAGGCCCAGCAGCCCGCTCAAGACCGGCGCGAGAAGCCTTGTGGAAGCTTCCATGAGCCCGGATGTGTGCAGCAAGTTCACGATGATGACGCCCAGCAGCACATAGGGCACGGCGTCGGCAAGGAAGATCCGCACACGCATCCAGATCTTCTTTGCGAGCCCCCGCAAGTAGGGGAATCGATACGGGGGGATCTCGATGAGCAGGGGCGGGCTCTGACCAGGCAGCGCCGAGTTGAGCACCAGCCCGAGCGAAAGCCACAGCACGAACAGGGTTCCGTAGATGTACGCAAGGTACGAGCCGCCATGTCTTCCGACGAGCCCCACGATCATCGCGCTCTGGGCCATGCAAGGCACGCCAATGGACAGCGTCGTCGCGGCTATGAATTTCTCCCGTCTGCTCTCAAGGACGCGCGTGGCCAAGACTGCAGGGACGTTGCATCCCAAGCCCAAGATCGTGGGAACGACCGCATAACCGTGCATGCCCAAAACGTGCATGAGACTGTCCAATAGCACCGCCAGGCGCGGGAGGTATCCGACATCTTCCAGGATGCTCAACGCCACGTAGAACGCCAGCACGTATGGGAGCACCATCGCGATCGGCACGTACAGCCCTGTTGTAAGAAGGCCTAGGGATTCCACGAAGTCAACTCGTCCGTCGACGAGGTGGCCGATGAGCAAACCTCTGACAAACCCAGCGGGACTCAGCATGGCATCGAGCTTCATGACAAGAGGTCTTACCAGGCTCTCGAAGACCGGATCGAACACGTACGAGATCAGGCCCTCTCCGATCAAGCGGATGACCACGAACGAGAGAGACAGCACCGCCACCGCCATGATAATCCCGCTGACCGGCCTCATGCTGGTGTCCTCGAGGATGTCGCGCACAGAGTGGTGCCGATGAGCGATGGATTGCACCTCTCGGGTGATGCGGCCAACCTCAGCCCAGCGTTCGTCGGTCGTCAGCGTATCGCTCGCGCGCTCGGCAGACGCAGGACCGCCGGCTCGCGCTGGCGTGTGGCCCGCCGGCTGTCCCGGCGAATGCAACGATTGCGCGGCAGGCCCGGCAAAGGACGCGCGTCCGGCAAGGGACGTGTGTCCGGCAAGGCACGCGTGCCCGGAGGTGTAGACGGATGTGTAGCGGCGCGGGACGATTACTCTGCCTCTCCCCATCGTAGCGCCGCTCGCGTCTTTGCCCACCGCGGCGCCCGCAATGCTCGTGGCGCCAGCCTTAGCTCCAAGGCCCGCGTCTGCGGTCGCGCCACCTTCTGTGCCGACTCCCGCAGCTGAAGCTCTATCGTCCGAACGCACCCGCTCACGCGCTCCTGCGCCAGCCGTCGGCCGAACCCCCGCACCCACGCCCTTGTCCCCGACTTCAGCTGCCATTCCTTCGGCGGGCCCGACTCGTTTCCTGACCTGCGGTCCGGGTCCGGAGCGACCGGAGCGGCGCGCCCCCTCCTCGCCGATTCTATCGAGCAGCACGTCCACGCCCTCTCCCGTCAGGGCCACCGTCGGAACGACGGGCACTCCGAGGAAGGCTTGCAGCTTGTCCACATCGATGGAGATTCCCTCATGCCGTGCTTCGTCCCACAAGTTGAGCGCTACGACCAGCGGAACCTCCCTCTCAAGCAGCTCGAGGGTCAAGTGGAGGTTGCGCTCCAGGTGAGTTGCGTCGACCACGTTCACGACGACATCTCCATCCTCGAGGCTGTCCAGCAGGGTGACCGCCACCTCCTCGGCCTTGCATGTAGGCTCAAGGCTGTATGTCCCCGGGACGTCGATGACTTCCGCCTTCTCGCCGCTCCTCAGACGTGTCACGCCCTTCATGAATTCGACGGTGGTGCCGGGATAGTTGGACGTAATCACCTGAGTGCCTGTGAGGCGCGAGAAGACAACGCTCTTGCCTACGTTCGGGTTGCCCATCAGGAGGATCTTCATGCACCTTCACCCCCTGGCCTCAGTGCGGCCTTCGCGTCTCTCGCCATTGCGCGCACTCCGCTGCTGCTGCTGGCTCCGTGCTCTTCGTCTGTGCTCTTCGGTAGGGCGGCGCGCTTGCCTTGGCGCGCTTGCTCGCGGGAGCCACATCCTCGTGGGAGGGATCCGCACCCATTGGAGTCGGGTGCGCGCCCGCCTTGACGGTCCTGGAGAGGATGGCTGCCTTGACTGGCCTGGCTGGATTGGTTGGCGTTGTGGCTGGATTGGTTGGCGTCGTCGGTCCCGCCGGCCCCGCTGCCCTCGCCGGCCCTATCGATCGGCCTGACCAGCACCTTGCTTGCCATGCCGTACCCCATCGCCACCTTTGTGTCGTGGACTTCTACGGTGACCGGCCCACGCAGGAACAGCGAACTTACCTTCCGAAGCTCAGCCCCCTGTCTGATACCCAATGCCTCGAGACGCGCCACCAAGCCGTGCCCTCCGAGGATCTCCACGACTTGGACTGTCTCACCTGCGCGTGCGTTCACTAGAGAAATCAGCCGTGTGTTTCCTCCCACCACTTCTGGTCCCCCACTCCCTGCTTCTTTCTCGGCGCTTTCAATGCGTGTCCAGCGCGTGTCCAGCGCATGTCCAATGTATGTCCAGTGCGCGTTCAATGCGCGTTCAATCTTGCACCCAGTCACTGATCCTGTTGACAAGACTGAGAATCATTCTCACTTCCATTCTACGAGCTCACGCCTTGCCTGTCAACAGGGGAAATGACGTCGTTCACCGTGAGTGGCACCGGTCTCTCGTCATCGGCATCGCCGAGGCCTCGCCGTCACTTGGCTAGTTCAGTCGCGCCGCGCATCCATGCTCACGAGGGTTTTCGCGCCACCGCCTGAGGGGCCGGAGGACAGCACAGAGGGCAGACGGTCCAGGGGAACGATCCTCTCCACTAACGGCTCGACGTCTACCGCGCCGTGCGCGAGGAGAGATATAGCCCTTGAGAAGGTAAACGGGTTGACGTAAGACCCTTGGAGTCGGAGTTCCTTCTTGTAGATAGTGAATGGACTTATCGTCATTCTCGCGCTCTCCGGAGCAACGCCGAAGAGCAACACGCAGCCGCCTCTAGCGGCGATCCGAACGGCCGCCTCAACGGTCTCCGGTCGTCCGACCGCCTCAATCACCACGTCAGCGCCGGCAGGCGCCACCACGCGCACCTGCTCTTCCAGGTCCGATGACACGGGATCAACGGTGAGGGTCGCACCAAACTCCAGCGCAAGCTCCCTCTTTCGCGGCGCAGGCTCGCTCACGATGAGAGTCGTCGCTCCGCTCCTCTTGGCGAGCTGAAGAAGGATGAGTCCGATGGTGCCTCCGCCAAGCACTACTACGGTGTGGCCCGGCATTATGCCGGCCAGGTCGATGCCATGGACACAGCATGCTACGGGCTCCACAAACGCTCCCTGGACCGCTGACATGTGGGCTGGGATGACGTGACATTGCGCGATGGGAGCGATGGAATACTCTGAGAACCCCCCATCCACGGTGACGCCTAGCGCCTCCAAGGACTCACAGAGGTGGACCTTGCCCAGCCCGCAATGGTGGCACCGCCCGCAAGCCATGTTCGGGTCAACCGCCACCCTGTCGCCGGGCTCCAGGCCCGCGACTCCCGTGCCCAGAGCGACCACCGTTCCGCAATACTCGTGCCCGAGGATGACGGGCGGCCTCGCCGGCGCCTCGCCTCGGAATATGTGGAAATCCGTGCCGCACACCCCGCACGCCTCCACGCGAACCAGGACCTCACCCGGCCCCGGCGAGGGAACATCGCGCAGCTCGAGGTCAATCTGTCCCGGCCCCCGGAACACGGCAGCCGACATCTTGCCGAAAGTTCCGTACATCTCAATCACGTCCTTCAAGTTCTTCAATGCGGTCATCTCACGCGCTCGCGAGATCGACACGCTCACTTACGAGACGCCCATCGGCTACGCTCCTAGCGACGGTAGCGCGGGCTCATTCATGCATTCATGCAATTCTGCCTTTCTACTGCCTTTGAGAACTGAGAACGGCTCGTTCATTCGTCCAAGGCGCTCGCAACATAGGCTCGCCCATTCATTCAACGAGAGCGCTGAAAGCCGCCCTCTCACTCATCCAAAGCGTTCGTCGGCACATTGCGACCGGCGCGCTCATTCGACACGTTTGCGAGGAACGTCCGCACCTCATCCATCGTAGGAAGTGCCGGAATGGCGCCCAGCTTCGTGGTGCACAGTGCACCCACCGCATTCGCGAGCGTGAGCGCCCGGCGCCATTGGGCCTCGCAAAACATACGGAGCGACACTCCGGATGTGGGCGTCATCATCGCCCTCTCTGTCTTTGTCTTATCGATGCCTCCGCGACCGCCGCTGCTCGCAACGCCACGCGAGACCGGCTCAGCGTCGCCGACAACCTCGGCGACGCCCTGTCTCGGGGTCACGCCCTCTCTCGGGGCGACGCCGGCGCTCGCAGCCTGCGCCCCCACGATCGAGGTCGCGGCGGCAGCCTCATCCACGAGACCCACCAAGAGGCCGGCGACGAAGGCATCGCCTGCGCCGGTCGTGTCCACCGTTCGGACGTCAAACCCCGGGACTTCTAGCCACAAGCCGCCACATTCGGAGCGGCCCGAAGGGCCACCGACGGCGAGCGCGCACCCGAGCCGCCCGCGCGTCACAACTATGGCGCACTCTGCCGGCACGGCGCGACGCAGCCTTCGAACGCCGTCGGCCACGTCATCCGCGCCCGTGAGAAAGGCCAGCTCTTCTTCGCTGACCTTGATGAGGTCAGCCCAACGGGCGGCAGCGAGAATGGTTGCGCGCGCCTCGTCCGGCGTGGGCCACAACGGGAGCCGCAGGTTGGGATCGTAAGACACCAACGCTCCGGAAGCTCGAGCCGCTTCCACAGCAGCCAGCGTCGCCGAGCGCGAGGGTTCCGTTATGAGTGAGATGGATCCGTGATGGAACACCCTAGCCTCTCGAATGACGCTCGCGTCGACCTCGCCGGGATCGAGAAGCATGTCGGCGCTGGGATGCCTGTAGAACATGAACTCGCGCTCTCCGTCAGGCCGAAGCGAAACGAAGGCCAGCATGGTTCTGGCCTTGTCCTCGTACCTCACTCCACGTGTGTCGACGCCTTCCCTAGCGAGGGTTTCACCCAAGAAGAGGCCGAAATCATCCCTGCCAACCTTGCCGATGAAGCCAGACGTGCGGCCGAGCCGCCTCACTCCGACCGCGACGTTCGCCGGGGCGCCTCCCGGAGCCTTCGTGAACGCCGGCGCGTCCTTGATAGACGTCCCGGTCGTGACCGAAACGAAGTCTATGAGAAGCTCTCCCATCGTTACTACGTCGATCAACGCATCATCTACTCCCCCAAACAACGCGAGCGGCCCGGCCGGGCCGGGTGCCGCGTGGCACTCGTGTCTCGGTCGTGTCTCGACAGCCGCGCTAGATCGTGATCAGCACCTTCATCGCACCACTTGCTGGGTCGGACGCTGTCTCGAACGCCCGCTGCGCCTCCTCGAAGCGGAACCTATGGGTCACAAGAGGAGCCACGCGCACGAGCCCCTCCCCGACAAGCCTTGCCGCCTCGGAGAAGTCATCAAGGGTGTACATTAGACTGCCTACTAGCTCGATCTCCCTGTCCTGGACCAAGCCCATGGGAACCGGCACTTCCTCTTCGAAGACCCCCACCACGATCGCTCTCGTGCCCTTCCGGTTAGCGAGGATGGCTTGACGCACCGTGGAACCGATGCCGACGCACTCGAACGAGAGATCGACGCCGTCGCGTCCGAACTGCTCGTGAATCCTTGTCACAGGGTCAACCTCGCGCACGTCTATCGTGTGGTCCGCGCCCAGCTTGCGGGCGAGCTCGAGACGCCGTTCGTTTACATCGGTGACTATGACCTCGCGCGCCCCGTATGCCTTGAGCACCTGGACGACGGCAAGCCCTATAGTGCCGCTGCCCAGCACCAACACGCGCGCGCCGCCCACACCGGCACCGGCCCGCCTCACCGCGTGGACGCCCACGGCGACTGGTTCTATCATTGCCCCGTCCTCGAACGAAAGCCCCTCCGGCAGGGGCACCAGGAAATCGGCCGGAACGCGCGCGAACTCCGCTAACGCACCGTCAGCCTGGCACCCTATTACGCGCAGGGAAGCGCAGATGTTGTACCTGCCGTGCCTACAGTTATAGCACGTGCCACACACGAGCGACGGCAGTCCGGTCACGGGCCTACCAATGAGCTTTCTAGCGGCTTCGGCTGACGCCGCTGACGCGTTCACGCTGCCCGCTGCTGACCTATCCGCGGCCTGGTCGGCCGCCTCCTGCGCGGCCTCCCTCTGCTCGGTCGCCTTCTGAGCAGCCGCCTGCCGATCAGCCGCCTTCAGCGCATCCGCCTCGACGATCTCTGTTATTATCCCTGTCGCCGTCGCCTTTCGCGCGCCCAACTCCGCGCCACGTCCGATAGGGCCGACGTCCCGGACAATGCCCGAGAACTCATGCCCTGGCACTATCGGACACGAGATAAACGGGTGCTTGCCACGGAAAGCGTGAACGTCGGACCCACACACTCCGACGACCTTCACCTCGACGAGCGCCTCGCCCTCGCCCGGCGCCGGTGCCGGGACGTCCTCAAGACGCAGGCTCCCAGGCCTAACCATGTTCATTCGCTTCATGTCCCTGACACTCCTCCTCATCGGAGACTCACTCTTCACGCCTTAAGGGCCCCTCCTGTGAGGCCAGCGATGAACTGCTTCTGAGCTCCAAGGAAGATCAATATTATCGGCAAGGTAGATAGGAAAGCGCCTGCCATCAACATCCCATACTGAAGGTTCCACGGGTCCGCGTAAAGTGTCGCGAGTCCGAGAGGAAGAGTCATCATCTCCCGCGACTTGAGCATGATAAGCGGCCAGAAGTACCCGCTCCACGAGTTCAGCCACAGATAGATCCCTAGGACCCCGAGACCCGGTCTCGCAAGCGGCAGTCCGATTCGAAGATAGATTTCAAATTCGGAACAACCATCTATCCTCGCCGCCTCCAGGAGCTCCCGTGGCAAGGTGGACGCGATGTACTGCTTCATCAAGAAGATGCCGAAGACGTTCATGGAATACGGCAGGACAAGCGAGGAATAGGTATCGATCATCCTAGCGGAGACCATGAGCCTGAAAACGGGTATTATCGTGACGATTTCTGGAATGGCCACGGAGACAAGCACGGTCCAGAACAGAAGCGTCTTGCCTCTGAACTCATACACTGCGAAGGCAAAGCCGGCAAGGGAACAGATGACCAGGCCGAGGGCCAACGAAAGGACGCTCACCGTGCCGCTATTGACGAGCCACCGCACGAAGTGCGTCTCCCTGAAGAGCTTCACGTAGTTGGCCATGGTCGCGCTCGCCGGAAACAGAGACGGCTTTGGGTTGAAAAACTCCCCCATGTCCTTGAGCGAGCTCACGAGCATCCAATAAAACGGCAGTAGGATCACTATAGCCATCGTCAGCATTACAAGGTGCATGAATAGCAGGGCACAAAGGCCTCTCCCACGTTTCCCGATGATCATCTTAGGCATCTCTCTCTCCCAGTCTCTTTACGTACAGCACGGACGCGCCCATCATCAGAAGGGTCATCATGTATGATATGGCGCAGCCTCTGCCCAGATTGCCCTCGAGGAAGCTGGTCTGGTAGAGGTAGATCTGAAGCATGAGCGTCGCATCGGCCGGGCCACCTTGAGTGAGAATCCAGGGCTCGTCGAAGATCTGGAACGACAGTATCGTGGACATGATGAGAACGAATAGCAGCATCGGCTTGAGGAGGGGCAATGATATGCGAGTAAACACTGTCCAGGCGGAAGCCCCGTCAACCTTCGCCGCTTCGTATACGTCCTTCGGGATGCTGGCCAACCCTGCGAGGAAGTACGCGCAATAGTATCCCGTACCCCTCCATACTCTCATCAGTATGATGGCCCACATCGCAAGGGATGCGTTGCTGAGCCACCGGACTCTGAGCCCGATTCCCAGGTACTGCAATAAGACGGCCAGCAGCCCCGAGCCCCTTGCCAAGATTAGGTCGAAGACCATGGCAACTACCGGTAGGGACATGGTTATGGGCATGAAGTAGGCTGAGCGGTAGAACCCCTTGCCCTTGAGAAGCGATGAATCCAATGACACAGCCAGCAAGAGTGCGAGGGTAATCATGATTGCATTGTAGACGACCACGAAGTACAAGGTGTTATACGTCGCAGTCCAAAACCGGCCGTCTTTGAAGACTCGCAAGTAGTTCTGGAAGCCAACGAACACAGCTTCGTTCATGCCGCTCCATTTCGTGAAGCTGACGACAAGCGACCAAACTATAGGCCCCACGCGGAACGCCAGAAAGAACACGAGAAACGGAAGGAGAAACACGTACGGTGCAAGGCGTTTGTCGATAGTCAAGGACACTTGCTTCATCAGAGCTGCCTCCGCCGGATGGCCCCGGCCCGGGCCGGGGCCATCCGCACTCGTTGCTAATCGCGGCCCTAGAGGATAACTCTACTGCACCTGCTCATACTCATTCAACCGCTATACTCATACAGCCGTTCATTTCACCCATGGGCCTAGCGGTTCGTCTCATCTATGAGCTCGGCCTCTATTGCTGCCCTGGCTGCTGCCGGGGTCACCTTTCCGGCGAACATCAGGTCGAGCTGCTTGCCGATGATCCTCTCCGTGATGGCCCAGTCGAAGTAGTAGAAGGGTTTCACCGGATTGATCATCTTGTAGACGTTGTCGCCGCCGTAGTAGGGATCCCCGAGCGAATAATGGTTGTCTTTGTAGGCCGGTGAGTATGCGGGCACGGCGTTCCATGTCTTGCTCGCCCAAACCTGCCCCTGCACCGTGCCTGCCACCCACTTGGCGAAGGTCAGCGCGGCATCCCTCACCTTTGACTGCTTGGGAACGGCCAGTACCGTTCCGCCCCATATGCCCGTGGTCTGCTCTTTCTTGTCCGACCATCTCGGGAAGGGCATCACGCCCCAATTCCCTGACAGCTCGGGCATGTACTGCCGGATGTTCGCTCCCTCGGCGACGTTCATCGGCCAGCACGCAAACTGGCCCGCTTTGAACGCACCCCAGAACTCAGGCGTGAAGAAGGTGATGCCCTCTGCGAAGCCGTTCTTGTATAGGTCGTTGAGCCACTGCAGGGTATACTCTAGCTCCTTGTTGTTCCTGATGACCTTGCCCTCTTGGGTATAGATGTTCCCTCCGCGGGAGTGCAGGTACATCACGAGCGCATTCGCGCCCCACCCGCCGGCCGGATAGAACAAGGGCATCATGGTTACACCGTTCTTCTTCAGAACCGCGGCTGCCTTGGCGAAGTCGTCCCACGTGGCAAACGGCGCTTCTATCCCATACTTCTTGAAGATGTCCCTCCGGTACCAAATCACCGCGGGGCTAACATCCGCCGGAAGTCCGTACATCCTTGAATTGTAGCTTACCGCTTCTATCAGGTTCGACGGATAGCCATCCTTTATGTCTTTGACTGCGTCGGTCACGTCCACGAGTTTGCCGGTGGTCGAGAAGAGGCTGAAGTGCCTCGCCATGAGCTGTATGACGTCGGGCGCTCCCGTGCCAGAGGAGAGTGCTACGAGGAACTTGTTCTGCGCGTCATAGGCCCCCATCTTCACGTGCTCCACCTGAATGTTCGGGTGAAGTCGATTGAACTCCTCAACCAACGCCTCGTTGCTGAGCCACGTCCAAAACGTCACCTTTACCTTCTCTTGGGCTTGAGCGAACGACACTGAAGACAAGAGCACGAGGACAACCAGACTAAGCAACAGCGTTCGCGCACTCCCGTTCATTTTCGACATCGTAACTCGCCTCCCTTTCTTCGTCTTCGTTCTCCATATTGCCTGTTGCTGTGTAATTCTAGATGCTCTGCGCGCCCAGCACGGCATTTCCTGAGTTCCCTGCGTTCCCTGTGCGGCGCCCCCTGCGTGTCCCGCGCGGCGATCCCCGCATTCCTCGGGCAGTGGTCCCCGAGTTCCTGCCGCGATGTAGCGTGACCTCGCCGAGCGAGCCTCCGACGTCCCGCCCGCTTTCGTCAACTCCATCGCTTTCATCAACTCCATGGGGGGGTTATCGACTTCGCCCACTGGACACCGGACATACTGGACACCGGACACTGATGGGACGACCCGGACGACCAGTTGATCAGCCCAGGTATACTCCTTGTTCTCTCAGGAGATCCCGAAGCCTGGAGACGTCCACCCGGCGCGGGACGACTCCTGACTTGACCGCCAAAGCGGCCGCCGTGCCTGCCGCCTGTCCCGTTCCTATGCAGCACGGCATCACCCGGAACGCTGACGAGGCCTCAGAGGTGGCAGAGATCGGCCGTCCCGCTACCAGGAGATTCTCGACCGAAAGAGGCACGAGAGACCTGTACGGAATGCCGTACCACCTACCGCTGATGACCGTGTATTCGCCACTCTCGGCATCCTTGGAATGGATGTCCACGGAATTGGAAGCAAGCAGGATGCTGTCGTCGAACATCCGACAACCCAGCACGTCTTCCTTCGTGACGACGTACTCCCCGACAATATGTCTCGTTTCTCGTATCCCAACCACAGCCGCGGTGTCCATGAACCGCGCGCGTTCACATCCCGGTATTCGGGACTTTATGAACTCGAAGACCTTCCTAGCCTGCCTTCTGCCCTCTATCTCCGCCCTCGTCACATCTCGGGCGTTAGTCCCGTCGATGTTGAGTATCCTAGTCGTGTTGACCCTCCACTCCCCCGGATTGGGCGTCTCGTACATGTTGATCTCGCCCCGGGGGACGTCCCACTCACCTCTCTCTCGAGCCTCTTCGACGAGCCAGCTAAAGGGGCCATGGAATGGTTTTCCAACGAGAGTTCGATTCTCCTCAATGTACGCCTTGACTTTCTCGGAATCCACGTTGCAGATCCTGAAGAACATGGTCGCCGGCTGCATCCCGTGATCGCTCTGCCTGCCCAGGACGGTGGGAGCCCCAGACCACTCCGCCACGTCCGCATCCCCCGAACAATCAACGATGACGGCTGCCTCTATCGCCTGGAGACCTGACTTGTTGGCAGCCACGACACCGGTCACTCGATCTCCCTCTTTGATGACGTCCAGGCACTGAGTGTGAAGAAGCAGCTCCACGCCTGATTCGAGAACCATCTCAGTGGCAACGAGTTTGAGCCATTCGGGGTCGAAGGGAGTGACGTGGTCGTGCCCGGGGATGATGAAAGCACAGTAGGACGTGCCGCGGCGAACCTTCGAGGGATGAATGGCGCCCCCTCGCTCCTCGAGTCGCCTGACCAGTTCCTCGAAAACACCCCTGATTATCTGCGTGTCCCCTGTAGCGTCGAAGCTCGTCATGAACGGGCCCACCAGTCCTACAGTCGCCATGCCTCCAATGCATCCATGCTTCTCGATGAGCATGGTCTTGGCTCCGTTCCGGCTCGCGGCAATCGCTGCAGCAAAACCAGATGGTCCACCGCCGACTACTAGAACATCGACCTCTTGTCCAACCGGGATCGTCTTGTTGAACGAATACGTGCGCATTCTCTGCCCCTCCAAGAGTCCTCCAAGAGTCGGAAGCACAACTCGTGTCGCCCGTGTGTCGTCGCAGAGCGCGTCGCCACGCGTGTCGCTTGCGCGTCCTCGGCGGCCGTGCAGCTGGGCGCGCTGTCTGCGCACCCAAGGTTGCGGTGCCGCCGGGAGCATTGCTTGCGTACCCACGGTGGCTGTGCCGCCAGGTGCGCTGCCCGCGCACCCAAGGTTGCCGCGCCGCCCTGCGCGTTGCTTGCGCACCCACGGTAACGGTGCGGCCAGGCGCGCGTTTACCGCGCATCCTCGGCGCATCCTCCGGGATCGCACCGCCGCCTGTGAGACTTATGCACAGCAGCGCGTGACCGAACCGCGAGACCTGGTCAACTACCACCCCCTCCGTCACCGCCGACTCCTCTGCCAACTCCTCTGCCGACTCCTCCTGCGCTGCCTCCAAGGCGGTCCGCCGGACGGTCTACACCACGGTCTACGAGCCCGGTCCGCTATCGCGCTGACCGCCTCGCGCGCACGACGACTTCTTTACACGGCCGCCTCGCGCGCTCCACAGATCTGCCCGGCCGGCAAGCGTCATGCATGACAGCTCGCGTGGCTGCCTGGCGTGCCAGGCCGCGCAACTTCGAACGTTCGTTCACCCCCGGGACGATGAGCGTGAACGATCGGCATGAACCTAGTTGCGTGCGTGCGTTCGTGAGCTTCTGCGTCCACTGCCGCGTCTATCGCCCCGGGGGAATGCTTGGTTTCAGACTTGCCCCGCACGACTCTCTCACTATGAGCTGCGGCTTGAGGCGGACCACTACCGGCCGACTCTCACTCGCGGTTCGTTCGCTCAGACGTTTGAAAAGCCTTTTCGCGGCGCGCACGCCAATCTCGTAAGTCGGCTGCGCGACCACGGTCAGCGGCGGGTCGATGATCGGCGTGGACTCGAATTCGTCGAAGCCAACCACCGCCATTTGGTCGGGCACTTTGATCCCCGCTTCGCGCAGCGCAAGCATTGCGCCGATGGTGAGCAGGTTGTTGCTGGTGAAGACGGCTGTTGGCCTTACGCCGGGCGGCAGAGACAAGAGCGCTTGGGTCTGCCGCCTCCCGCCTTCGATTCGCGAGTTCCCGCGTGCGATGACTCGTTCGTCTGGCTCTATCCCGAAATCCGCAAGCGCCTTTCGGTAGCCTTCTTCGCGCTCCTGAGACGTTGAGACGCTCTCAAGCCCAGTGATGATGCCCACGCGCCGGTGACCGAGGCGGAGCAGGTGCGAAGTAGCAAGGTACGCCCCGGCTACGTTGTCTATGAGCACAGCGTCGACCTTCATCCCGGGGAGGTGGCGGTCTATGAAGACCACGGGGATTCCGTGGCGCCCGAACGCCTCCACGCTTGCTTGAGCGTTCCCTGTCGGCGCCATTATGACACCGTCAATCCGGTTGCCTATTAGGACCTCCACGTAGGAACGCTCTTTCTCGGGGTCTTCATCGGTGTTGCAGAGAAGGAGATTCAGGCCGCCTTCCTTGACCACGTCCTCAACGCCACGGACCAGCGACGTGAAGAACGGGTTGGAGATGTCGGAAATCATGAGCGCGATCATGAAGCTCCGGTTCTGCCTGAATGAGCGCGCAAGGTTGTTCGGGCGGTAGTTGAGCTCCGCCATTGCCCGCTTCACGCGCTCCTTGAGCTCCTCCGCAACGAATCCGGATTCATTGATGACCCTGGAGACCGTGGCGGTCGACACTCCGGCCAGCCGCGCCACCTCGCGGATGTTGGCCATCACACCACCCCTCGGTGCAGTCCGTCTGCCATTAATCCATGTGCCGCCGATGGACGGCTCTCGATGAGCTGCTGTCGATGAACGGCTGTTCCGGTCTGCTGGTCCGCGAATTCATCAATCCGTCTGCCGTCCGCCCCTCTGTCCGTCCAGAAAGATTCCTTCCATCGAGATACCGGTTACGTAACCGGTTACGTAACCGGTATCTTCTCCTTCGACACGTTTGGCAGATCTCCTTCACGCCAAAGATCTTTTTTCGAATGTCACACATCGCGGTGGGCAGTCGCGCAATGATAGGAAGCCGGCTAGCGGAAACACATACGGGAAGAGTCAAGACGGAGAAGAGGAACCGGGAGGCAGGATAGAGGGGCCGGAGCGGGAGGCAACGTGAAGACCCGCAGCTAAGATGCGGCGCGAGAAAACGAAGCGGCGCGAAACGGAGGCGAGGCGATGGAATGGGAAGCTAAAGCGGCGAGGCAAAGAGGTGAAGCGGATGGGTAAGTCGGAAAGCTGAGGCGACGAGAACGGGCGGTCACCACTTGAGCGGTCGCCACTTGGCCGGATCGTCACGACACCGACCCATCACACGGTAGAGTTAGCGAGGGTTACAACCATCGCCACTTCCTTGCCATGGCCGCACGCCCGCTCGAACATTGACCGAAGGGCGTGCCAAACCTCGTCCTCGCTTCCAGATATCCTCGTGCTCAGCGGCCCTACGTCGTAGGATAGCCCTCCTGCTGCAAGGGCAGTCAGAGACGCGTTGATGATGTCATCGGATCGTGGAGTCTCCATGGGATATAGTGATACCTCGGCTGTGATCATGTCGGTACCTCCCATCCGAGCTCTGCTGCTGCGAAGCGCTGCGGCAGCGGGTGCAACGCGCCGCGGCAGTGGCCCCAACGCGCCGCGGCAGTGGCCCCAAAGCGCCGCAGCGACGGCCGCAGAGTGCCGCCGTAGCGGCTGTAAAGCGCCGAAGCGGCGGCCGGCCGCACTGTGCAACTGCGAAAGCTTGAGGCGCCTGAAGCTGCTGTTCCGCAGCTTTGCCTCTGCGGGGCTTCGCTCCTCCGGAGGTTCGCTTCTCCCGAACTTCGCTTCTCCGGGGCTTCGCTGCTGCGGAGCTTCGCTGCTGTGGAGCTTCGTCGTTCAGGGCCTTCGTTCAGAGTCTTGCCAGAGGCCCGCCAGAGTATTCGCCCGGACCGTTTCCCACTTACGTAACCCGCGTCCTTGCGCCTCATCCCGCCTCGTGCCCAGCCTCGTCAGCGCGCATGCGCCACGCACACGGAGCTCAACACGGAGCTCACATGAAGCTCGCCTGCAGACCGCCAACACGAGCCTCGACTCGGGCAGCAGGCGCGCACACGCGCGACGGACCAGGGCTGGGCGACAGCTACGCACAGGGCTGCGCGCATGGCTGCGCAGGGTTGCGGGCACGGCCACGCAGGATCGCGCGGACGGATGCACGCAGACTCACCTCGCTCACTGGCGCCCGCGCACGCTAGTGCCAGCTCACGCGAGCCCTCGCGCACGCAAGCACCGGGAAGCACCCGCTCACATGGATGTCCGCCCCGCGCACATGAGTGTCCGCGCAGTCCGACTCTCGTTGTGACGGGGACTTGACGAGACGACGAACTACAGACAACAAACAGAGGGTAGACAAAGAAGGAGAGCGGCGGCGCACGGTGAAGACCTGAAAGCGGCATCCACGGAATGATGACGGAATGATGAAATCGAGGGTCTGGAAGTCGACGCACCACGGGTGGACAGGCTGAAAAGACCGAAAGGAGAAGGCTGAAGGTGCAGTACAGGAAGTTCGGACGTCACGGCTTCTCCGTTTCCGCACTGGGATTCGGGTGCATGAGGTTTCCCGTCGAGAGCGTCGAGAGCGTGGAGACGGCCTCGGACGGGTCGGAGACCGGCACCGCTCCTCGGATCAATGAGGATGAGGCCATCGCCATGCTCCGATACGCAATCAGCCAAGGCGTCAACTACATAGATACCGCCTACAGGTACCACGAGGGCCAGTCGGAAGTCCTCGTCGGCAAGGCGCTGTCCGGAGGGCTCCGAAAGACGGTGAGGCTCGCCACCAAGTCCCCGGTTTGGCTGTGCAAGGACCATGGCGACTTCGACCGTTACCTCGATGAGCAGCTTGCCAAGCTGGACACGGACTACATCGATTTCTACTTGCTCCACTCCCTCTCCAAAGAGACGTGGTCAAAGGCGAAAGACTTGGGAGTCATGGCCTTCCTCGATCGCGCGCTCGCAGACGGACGCGTCAAGTACGCTGGCTTCTCCTTCCACGACAGTCTTGCGCTCTTCAAGGAGATCGTCGACTCCTACGACTGGAGCCTCGCGCAGATTCACTACAATTACGTAGACGACAATTACCAGGCCGGGACAGAGGGCATGGAATACGCCGCGTCGAAAGGCCTCGCCGTCATCGTGATGGAGCCTCTTCGAGGCGGCAGGCTGACGAAGGTGGTCCCGGAGGACGTCAAAGCCGTGTGGGACGCGGCTCCTGTGAGGCGGACTCCAGCGGAGTGGGGGCTTCGGTGGGTCTGGAACCATCCCGAAGTGACTGTCATCCTCAGCGGCATGAGCACCATGGATCAGGTCAGGGAGAACGTCCGCATCGCCGAGGATGCCTTCCCGAACTCGCTCACAGAGGCGGAGCTCGATCTCATCGCGAAGGTGCGGGCAATCTACAAGAAGAGAATCAGGGTCAGCTGCAGCGAGTGCCGCTACTGCATGCCATGCCCCAATAGCGTGCACATACCCGACATTCTCTCACTGTACAACGATGCGTTCATGTACGGCACCCTGAGCGACTCGCTGAGAATGTACGATACTCTGAAGAAGGCAGGATGCGACGCTTCAGCGTGCGTCGAGTGCGGGGCGTGCGAAGAGGTGTGCCCTCAACATCTCGGGATTCCGCAACATCTCAAGGAGATCCACCGGTTCTTCACAAGTGGAGGGGCAGGTCAAGACGCCGGAGGAAACGAGAGGTTGGGCACGTTGGGCACAAGGTAAGGCACAGGCCGGAGCGGAGCACGGGCCGGGACGCAAGCGAAGGTTCGCACAGAGGCTCGGGTCGAAGTTTAGGGGCCGAGGCCAGAGAAGGGCGAGCGGAGACAGTGACGGGGTCGTTCTCGGGACAATCGAGGACGAAGCCGGAATAGGAACGGTCCGGAGACGCCGGGGCAAGGGCCATGTGCACAGGCCCACGCTCTTGCCCCTTTCCTTCAAATCATGCCAGGGCACGCGGGTCGGAGCCTCCAAGCGACCGGCACGCCGCCGCGTCGTCCGCTCACGACCGACGGCGTGCCCGCGACCGCACGTGTTCAGTATTCCAGTGCGGCACGTTGTTCAGCTCGGCGGATACGGATGAGCCCGTTAATGCGGCCGGCCAGATCCGCCGCGGACGGGGCCAAACCCGCAACCCCGTCCTACGAGAGACTTCCCTCCACATCCAGGAACAGGTCCGCGAGGCCCTGGGTGATCGGGCACCCCCTTTCCGGGCGATGACGTTGCAGCCTCGAGAAGGAACGCGTCTGGACTCGAACCTCAACAGAACGTCCTCTCCGACGTGCATAGCGAGCTCGTTCCCCTCTTCCTCGGTCAGGTACACCGATGGGATGTCGAAATCGCCGTCCTCGAAGATGGGGAACGGATAAAGACCGCCCGCCAGCGCGGGATTCCTTGACGTCGCAGAGATGATTGCGGCGGGGCGTCCCTGCTCGAGGAGACGAATGATCCTTTGGTGGTCATCCGGGTTATAGAAGGGAAAGTTCTTGGGCATCAGTGGCTCCTTGGCAAGTTCGGAACGAAGGAGGACTATGTTGCCGGTGATGTGCGCGTCCTCCAGTTCGTCCATGGTGGTCGCGCAAACCAGCGGCGCGGTCACGTCACACGGGAGCGAGTAGGGGCTGACGAACGCCCGGAACGCGCGCTCCCGTGACGCCGCGCCTGCCGCGCCTGCCCCGCCCGCAGTTCCTGCAGCTCCTGCCCCGCCGGCCCCATCTGCCCCGCCTGTCCCACCTGCCCCGCCTGTCCCGCCTGCCGCTCCTGCCGTGCCTCCCATCTGCAACGTTACGTCTCCGTGTTCCCAATCGATGCAGTTGAATTCGGGAGTCTCGGTCTCGAAGCCAAGAGAAGCCAACTCGTCCCCGGTGTCGCAAGACGTGCCCTCCAACCTCTCGAGCCTGGCGATCATCTCCTTCGCACACTCCTCGATCTCCCGGGTCTTTGAGAGCCAGCGGTCTGTCGAATGGAAGACGTCCTCTTCATCCGGAGGGACACTGTCCAGAACCTCAACGAGCCGCTCTCGCTGTCCCGTGTCCAACCGTCGCAGCATGCGAAGGATGGACATCATGCTGTATCTGGCGCGACGCAGCGCCCGGATGACCAGCAGACGGTCCGACTCCATCCTGCCGTAGAGTCGGTACCCGCTCGTGGCATCGCGCGGGATCCGGATGAGGCCGTTTCGCTCCCAGTTTCTGAGCTCATCAGCGGTCACACCCAGCAGCCGAGCCGCCTGCGCGATGCGCAGTGGACGCGGCAGGGTCTCCGCAGGGAGAGCCCCTCGTGCCCACCGCTGGAGGTATTGAGCTGCCGCTTCAGCCCGGCTCCGTTCGGCTCTCACCAATTCCAGATGAATCCGAGCTTGTTCCACTGCCTTCCGTCCGTCCCCGGCTGCCGCAAACCTGATCGCAGCCAGGGCGCGCCTGCGGATCTCTCCGCCAAGCCAGGTGCTCCGTAAGGCGGTCCGGACCAAGAGCACCTGTGCCAAATGGTCCGGGGAGTACATGCGATAACCGTTAGCGCTTCTCGGCACCGGCGGAAGGAAGCCGAGCTCTTCGTACAACCGAACCGTGTTGACGTGAATCCCCGCAGCTTTGGCGATGTCAGATGTCCTTAGGGGTCTCATCGATCTGAACCTAACACCAATCGTCTACGCGGTGTCTCGTGTGCCCTGCAAGGCTTGAGCGCATGTCCGGTGTCGCGCGAACGCTGAGCGATGTCCGGTCTTGCGCTGACGCTAGGCTGGGGAGGGCAGCAGGGGACCGGGTGTGGTATCCCCTCGTCCACTCCTCGTAATACCCCTCGATACTCCTAATGTCCAGCTCATCTGCGATGTCGTTTATGAGGAGCGCCGTGTGCCCCCCCGGTAAGCCAATCGCGCAAACGAGGAGGTAACAGCAGCACCTGATCCTGGTCGTGACGCCGACATATCTTGATCATGCGAGGACTACTCGACCCCGACGCTCAACCTCCTGTACCCTCCCCACCTTCCCCGCCAATACTCGCACAGGCTCCTCGAGGACCTCGCAAGGGTTGTCGAGCGAGGCATCCACCTCTGAGTTCTCTCGTCATCGAGTCAAGCGGTGCAACGCCACTACCAAATGGCGCATTAAGCCAACGGACGCGATGCTTTCAGTCCTCTCGTCATCGAGTCAAGCGGTGCAACATAGCGTGTCGAGTGCGGCTCTCGGGCGAGGTATTGGAGCTTTCAGTCCTCTCGTCATCGAGTCAAGCGGTGCAACTTTAAGGCGCCACATGCGACATTGGAACGTCTACGCTTTCAGTCCTCTCGTCATCGAGTCAAGCGGTGCAACCAGAGCAAATCGCAGATAACCAGACAGAGTTTGAGCTGCTTTCAGTCCTCTCGTCATCGAGTCAAGCGGTGCAACGCCGTCTCGTCGGACGCCTTCACTGGACCGGCCCCGACTTTCAGTCCTCTCGTCATCGAGTCAAGCGGTGCAACGATGGGGGTTTTGTACCTGCCGATCCTGCACTGTTCACTTTCAGTCCTCTCGTCATCGAGTCAAGCGGTGCAACGACGTGGGGCGGCAAGCGGTCTATCAAACGATCCGCGACTTTCAGTCCTCTCGTCATCGAGTCAAGCGGTGCAACTGACGGGAGGCAAACTCTAACACCAGGGAGGGTAAATCTTTCAGTCCTCTCGTCATCGAGTCAAGCGGTGCAACCGGGCGCGGCAGAGTTTTGCAAGAAGGCCCGCGAAAACTTTCAGTCCTCTCGTCATCGAGTCAAGCGGTGCAACGGGCGCGGCGACGCGGCGGGCGAGGACAAGCCTTGGCCTTTCAGTCCTCTCGTCATCGAGTCAAGCGGTGCAACCACACATGGAACCGCACATCCGGGAGCGTTGGTGCAAGCTTTCAGTCCTCTCGTCATCGAGTCAAGCGGTGCAACACAAGAGAATTCCGGTTCTGCTCCAAACCCCGGCGGCTTTCAGTCCTCTCGTCATCGAGTCAAGCGGTGCAACTGGGAGCGGCGCCTGAGGAAGCGGGGTGTCGCGTGACTTTCAGTCCTCTCGTCATCGAGTCAAGCGGTGCAACCAGGCAGTCATACGACAAAGTCTGGCCGACTACTCAATCTTTCAGTCCTCTCGTCATCGAGTCAAGCGGTGCAACCGCCCTGCTTAGGGACCTGGTGTTGCTGAACGAAGACCTTTCAGTCCTCTCGTCATCGAGTCAAGCGGTGCAACCCCTTTGAAGAGTTCGTCGATGTTAAGGAGAGCCAGCCAGCTTTCAGTCCTCTCGTCATCGAGTCAAGCGGTGGAACGTCCGGTGAATCACGTACCGGGCATCCACAAGGTCGGCTTTCAGTCCTCTCGTCATCGAGTCAAGCGGTGCAACCTCATGGATGAGATCAGAACCAGGGTGCCGGGTGTTGCTTTCAGTCCTCTCGTCATCGAGTCAAGCGGTGCAACCACCTGGGCTTCCAGCGTCTTGAGATCACAGTTGGACTTTCAGTCCTCTCGTCATCGAGTCAAGCGGTGCAACGAACTACTGAGGCGGTGAGCCGATGACCAACCAAGAGACTTTCAGTCCTCTCGTCATCGAGTCAAGCGGTGCAACTGGCCGAAAGCAGGGTGACGAGATGGCGCGCTACACAACTTTCAGTCCTCTCGTCATCGAGTCAAGCGGTGCAACGGCGACGTGTCAGTATCATCACACCAGATCCCGGCGCTCTTTCAGTCCTCTCGTCATCGAGTCAAGCGGTGCAACAGGACCGCGAAAGACGTGTTCCCGGTCCAGAAGAGCCGCTTTCAGTCCTCTCGTCATCGAGTCAAGCGGTGCAACCATAAGCGGCCCGTATACGCAGGGTCAACTCCTCCCTTTCAGTCCTCTCGTCATCGAGTCAAGCGGTGCAACCAGACCGGGGAGAGGGTGCTTTCGAGGCGGCAGAATACTTTCAGTCCTCTCGTCATCGAGTCAAGCGGTGCAACCGCGGCTCTCGACACGAGCGTCGAGGCCAACCGCGCTTTCAGTCCTCTCGTCATCGAGTCAAGCGGTGCAACCGTAGGCGAACTTCGCGAAAAGGGAATTCGCCTGCGCCTTTCAGTCCTCTCGTCATCGAGTCAAGCGGTGCAACCGAGATTGGTTGCCATATTCCGGTCGCCCTCCTTCCAGCTTTCAGTCCTCTCGTCATCGAGTCAAGCGGTGCAACTAGCGGCACCGGCCTCCTACCGGCACTATCCCACACGCTTTCAGTCCTCTCGTCATCGAGTCAAGCGGTGCAACCCGTTGGAACCGCCAAGACCGAGCCAGGGGTCGGATACTCTTTCAGTCCTCTCGTCATCGAGTCAAGCGGTGCAACGAGTGTCTTGATGACCCGCGCGATTGGGACAACCTCCTTTCAGTCCTCTCGTCATCGAGTCAAGCGGTGCAACATGGCCCAATCACGATTTGCCTGGGCTTTGTCTTTGACTTTCAGTCCTCTCGTCATCGAGTCAAGCGGTGCAACCGCGAGGGTCAGCGGCAAGGCCTCCAGCTCGTTGTCCTTTCAGTCCTCTCGTCATCGAGTCAAGCGGTGCAACGTCACATCGCCGCCGTATTGGGGACTCAGGGTGTATGGCTTTCAGTCCTCTCGTCATCGAGTCAAGCGGTGCAACCTCGCCCGGCTAGGACAAGATATACCAGACGAAATCGTCTTTCAGTCCTCTCGTCATCGAGTCAAGCGGTGCAACCTGAGAATGGGGCCGCGAAGCGCGAGTTTCTTTGCTTTCAGTCCTCTCGTCATCGAGTCAAGCGGTGCAACCACGATTCGCTCGTCCGAGTAGAGATCCCGCTTGCCGCTTTCAGTCCTCTCGTCATCGAGTCAAGCGGTGCAACGGCAGGCAGCTCTGTTCTGGATGTAGGGGCCGGGCTGACTTTCAGTCCTCTCGTCATCGAGTCAAGTGGTGCAACTCCTGCGCGATGAGGAGATGGACGCAGCCGCGAAGGCTTTCAGTCCTCTCGTCATCGAGTCAAGTGGTGCAACCTGGTGCGCATTGAGAGTTTGTACGCCTTTGTTGCGCCTTTCAGTCCTCTCGTCATCGAGTCAAGTGGTGCAACTCCCGAGACTTCAAGCGCGACGTGAAGGCCGTAGCGCCTTTCAGTCCTCTCGTCATCGAGTCAAGTGGTGCAACTGGATGAGGCGGGCTCGGTGATGGCGACGGAGATCTTGCTTTCAGTCCTCTCGTCATCGAGTCAAGTGGTGCAACTGTGTCCACTCCTTGTCCGATGGCTTTGCGGCTTGACACTTTCAGTCCTCTCGTCATCGAGTCAAGTGGTGCAACGCTTTGGCTCGCCCTTGGAAACGTATCTGCGAATTTACCCTTTCAGTCCTCTCGTCATCGAGTCAAGTGGTGCAACGGCTTGGAGCGTTGCCGCATCCTCGAGCTGCCTCTTTGCTTTCAGTCCTCTCGTCATCGAGTCAAGTGGTGCAACGACCCCAGCGCGTTGCTGTACCCCGCGTCGTTACTGAGTTTTGCGTCCATCGATACACTGGCGATCACCTCGTCCATGTTAAAATCGGTTCTCTGTATGAAAACCCCGGGGATTTTAACATTACGGTTCAGGGGCGCCTTTCGTTGTCCCGCAAGGGTTCAGGGCTGTTGTTCCATGCATTACCAGGAACATTCAGATGAACATTTCACGCAAGAACCCGGGGATTTGAGAGACAAGTTTTGGCATCCGCCTGGCTTGCTCGGTTTGTTGCTGATATTCTTTCTTGCACAGAGTTTTTCCTGCAAAGCCGGTGCCTCACAGGAACGCACCCCGAAACTCGGGCTGCTCTCCCGATTGCGGGCCAGATGCTATAATCCTTCGGCTGCGTGCCGTACTGGTCGGCCGATGGGCGCGGCACGGGCAGCCTCTAAGCCGAGGGGTCAGGCGCCTCGTACGCACCTGCCCTCGCATGGCCGACATATGGGTTAGCGCCGGCAGCTTCTGGAACGGAGTTCCGACGCCGTCGCATTAGAACGCGTGAAGGCCAGTAGGTGGCTGTCCGTTGTCTGGCCACGTCGCTACATCGCCCGCGAAAGGGAGCTGACGGCTGCCGTCACGGTCTTCTTCACTGAATAGGCCTGCGGTCACCTCACGACACCCCGCGCAACCGATTGGACTACAAATGCCGATGCGGCAGCGCAGCAGGATGCCGAGGTCGGATCATCAGAGGTCGGCCCGCAGAAGGGATGTGGCCGCATGGACGGAATGCTCTGCAACACCGGAGTGCGCCCACTAGGGGGCCCCAGATACTGATCAACGGACCGATGCCCCTGAAGGTCCGTCGTCATCTGCCGTTTGCCCGCTTGCAGCCAGGCTGCAGGCTGATTAGCCCCAGCCCAAACGTGCACCCCTTCCCGACGTGAATGTATTCTCCGAGGATCAGCCAGGGCAGAAAGAACTCAGCGAGGTCTGCGTCACAGAATTCGTAAGTCGCGGTGCCCACGAGTCCGCCCAGCTTCATCCGAGTATCCTGGCGGCTCGAGTACCTCTCCCAATCCACCCACCGCGCATCTTGTGCTGCCAGCTCAACAAGCTCTGCCCGCGCGATGAACCCACGGAAGTCCATGTCAAGCCGCGTTCCGTGGTGGAAGTACAACAGAGATGACGCTCGTCGGAGCAAGCTGCGCATCAAGACATGGAACTCGGGTCGGTCCTCGAGGCCACCCTGAAACTTGAGGCGTGTCATTGTACGAAACACCACGGTTACGCGTGGGGGAGCGCAGGAGGGATCGGACTCGCAAGAGCCACGAGACTCGGCGGCGGCCGGGCAAGCAGAAGTCCCGCCGAGGACGGGAGAAGCGGACTCAGAGTCGGAGACGACCATGGGTCCAGAGGTGGTCGACGGTCGTCCGCCTTCCGGCCCCCGGTCAGATGCCTGACGAAGCCGTCTAGAGATGCCTCTCGCCGTCTCCACGATGTCGGCCCATGTGACAGCCGCGTCTCGCATATACACCTTGTTGGCCTTTCCGTCAAACACGAGGGCACGGGGATCGCTGTTGTCACTGTGTCCCGCACCATCCGTACCACAAGCACGGTTGTCTTCCTTGGCACAACTTGTGTCGTGGGCAGCGATAGGCCCAGAAGCTGAACCACCTGGCTGGAAGCGACGCTCATCGCCGCCGGACTTATCTTGGCTGTGGGGCACCCCCACCGAAGCGTAGACGTTTCTCAAGCGAAACCTTCCACGTCCACGGCCGATCCCCATTCTCCCGAACTCCTGGAACGCAGCGATGAAGTATGGCAGAAACTCGATCCCCCGCCCTACGAGGACTAACCCCACCGAAAGCTGGTCCCCCGGCCCGAACTCGCGCTCTTCCGTGAGAGGCGGTTCGAGCACGAAGGGATGGGGCACGTGCTCGAACTTGGCCAACGCTTCCGACCCGTCCATGGGCATGGTCTCGAAGACGTATGCGTATGGGCAAGGGGCCTTCAGGACGCAGTCGCGACAGTCTGCTCTGCCGGCGGAGCAGGCAATCCTCCTGAAGGCCGTCCCGAAGCCGCCCCTGAGTGTGGACCCCTTATAAGGCGGCAGGAAGAGGTTGTCCACGGCTTCCAGGATGAATTCATAGCGGGCAAGGCGAAACTCCTCGACGCCCTTCACCTGGGCGCCCCCTTTGCGTGTCTGTGTGGACGCTTCTGTGTAGACGATCAAGCTCGAAACTGCACAAGCGCAGCCCACCATCACGGACCGGACATTCCGTGCATGCATGCGCACTGACTGCCGGCGAGGCGGTTCCTCAACCTCGGAGTGTCCTGCGCACAGCTCATTTAGAGCTTCCCGTTCGCGGATCGCGCTGGCGCAGCCACCTAGCTTCGCGGGCCACGCCTGCAATTTGTCGTGCGGCACTAGTGCGGATGTGAGAGAAGCAAAGGCTCACGTCAGTGCGACATACTCGCGATTCATATTGCGGCGGCCATCGAGCGGGTATTGACACGTGCCGACGTATCCGCGGGAATGAGCTGTTTCTTGCGACGCCTGCGTGCGCCGGTTGCACACTTCGACACGATGTCTACGGTTCCTGCCTGTTCCGACCGCCAGCATTCGGAGATCGACACGATTTCGCCGCTGAAACGTTGAGGAAGCTGGGCGAGCTCGCGAGCAGTCTCGCTAGCTAGACCGTCCGCCGCCAGCTACAGTGCAAAGGCGCTCGCGGTGTTTGAGGGCGTTGTTGCTCACACGAGGGGTACTGCGGAGATCCGGCTACGGGCTTCGCGGCCGGGTCCGGCGGAGCAGCGTCTGCTCGGAGCGCTGCCATTGAGTGGAACGCCAGGAGTGCAACGCCAGCACCGAGAGGCTGCTGAAAACCCGAAGATGAGCTGCGCACTCTTGCGTACCGAGTCCCATGAGGGCACACGTGCCGAGTGGCACAAGGTCCGTAGTGGGGGCTGATGGTCACGGAAAGACAATGTCTACACTCAAGCTAAACCCAGGCAGGATAGGACTTATCAGCGCCGAACCAGGACCGTACACGCCCGCGGTTGGCAAGTCCCCGCTTGTGAGCGTCGCGACCTCAATGCTTCGGCTCTCGGGGTCCGCCAGCCATAGCTCGCGTATCCCGAATCGCCCGTACGTCTGGCGTTTGATTCCGCGGTCCCATCCGACTGTTCCAGGCGAGAGAACCTCCACCACAAGGTCGGGAGGGCCCAAGATGTGTGCAGCTTTGACGATTTCGATGCGATCCTTCGACACGTAAAGGAGGTCCGGCTGCACCACGTCATGTTCGCTGAGAACGACATCAAGGGGTGCAAAGTACACCTTGCCGAGCCCGCGGTCCTCTATCCACTCCACGAGGGCCCTATAGAGGCGCTTCGCGATCTCCTGATGAACCACGCTCGGCGATGGTACCACCCTGAGCGCACCCCCGATCAGCTCGTACCGCTGCTGCCCGGGTGGAATCTCGCAATAGTCAGAGTATGTAAGGCGTAGAGAAGGCGCAACGGGCGAAACATAGTCCACCGCGACCTCCCGTACGTTATCCGGTTTCGCCACGCTTTCCCCTCCAGACGAACCTGATGGTATGGCGTCGGCCTGGTCCCGGCTTGATTGTATCATGCCGGCACTTGCGCCGCCATCCCCCGTTGTGGTGAGGTGCGTGTCAAGACCAGTGGGGCAGTCTTCCCCTTGATTTGAGGTTTACATTCTTGTTGAAAACCTTGTCACACGACACGAAGGCCGCGGCTTGCGTAGCCCTATCGTAGGGCGCCTCGACGGTGCAGGCTATGTAGAGTAGCCTGCTTGCGGTCTCGGCGCTGCGGTCTTGGCGCGCCGCAATCCTTCAGGTATCGATGGCCAAGCTACGTACAACGCGTGCCAGCCAGAATGACCCAGAGGGGGCATTGCTCTTGGACGCATGTGCGTCACGGGCGCCGACTTTGACGCTGGGACCCCATCTACACCACTTGCAGGGTCACGACGCCTCCGAGCTCCACCCGACTGTCCAGTCGGAGCGTAGGGTTCCCCCTGTCCCGCCCCGCGGACGAGACCGAGACGCGTCGCGCTTCCATAGTTGCCGACTATGCAGTAAGAACTAGGCACGTCCCCGAGGGAGGCAGGACAAGACGGGCGCGGCTGGAGTCGATTCTGCACTCGTGCCCGGGCACGGGGCTGTGCCAGGTTTCGAGAGGTCGAAAACACATCATGTCGGGCAGGCGCACCTCGAGCCTCTCCTGTTGAAATCCTGCGTTCAGCGCGACCAGCACAGCGTCCTCTTGCCACCTGCGCACGAACACAAGCACACGGCCACTGACGATCAGAAGACGGAAGTCCCCGCGCCTGAGGGCTGGGTGCTGATGCCTCGCGCGCATGAGAGCACGGCACGATTCGTAGATGTGCATGTTCCATTTGTCCCGCGACCAAGGCATCGCGCCGCGGCACCCGGGGTCGTTGCCGCCCGTGAGGCCGATCTCGTCGCCATAGTACAGCATCGGCACCCCCACATCAGTGAGCAGAAGGGCCAGGGCCTGCACTGCTTTCCCTACCTGCCCTCTGCACACGGTGAGAAGGCGCGGCGTGTCATGGCTCCCGAGGAGGTTCACCATGGTTTCGCTTGCCGCCCCGTAAGCTCGTCGCAGCGAGTAGAGCTCGCGGACGAAAGTCCGGGCGTCGACGCACTGCGTGACGAGGAACCTCAGAACGATGTCGCGCCACCGATAGTTCATCGCTGAGTCAAACTGGTCCCCGCGCAGCCACGGCGCAGCGTCCCCCCAGAGCTCGCCGAACAGGAACGCCTCGGGCTTCAGGCTCTTCACCGCCGCGCGAAAGGACCGCCAGAACGAATGGGGGATCTCCCAGGGCATGTCCAGGCGCCAGCCATCGATATCGGCAGTTCTGAGCCAATGTACTCCCACGCGGCAAAGAAAGTCCTGCACCTCAGGGTCCTCCGCGTTGAGCTTGGGCATCGAGGCAAGGCCGCCGCATGCGCGGTAATTGGGCCGAGGTCTCCGCCTTACCGGGAAACCATCTATCTTGAACCAGCGCCTGTATGGCGACGCTTCGCCCCTTGCAAGGACGTCCTGGAACGCCGGGTGTCCGTCTCCTACGTGAGCGAACACGGCATCGAGAATGAGGCGCATCCCGCGGGCGTGCAGGCGGCGGGCAAGGTCTGCCAAGACAGCGTCGGTTCCGAAGGCAGGGTCAACGCGGAAGTGGTCGACCGTGTCATACTTGTGATTGGACGGAGCGGCGAATACCGGCGTTAGATAGAGGCAGGTGACGCCGAGGTCGTCCAGGTAGTCCAGGCGGTCGATTATCCCCTGAAGATCGCCGCCATAGAAATTCCCGCGGCTCGGGAGACCGGTCCAGGAACACGCGTTGCCGGGGTCGTTAATCGGATCGCCGTTGCTGAAGCGCTCAGGGAACACCTCATAAATGATGGAGTCTTTCACCCAGTCTGGTGCGCGATCACAGGCTTGGTCTCGCGTTTCGCCAGGCGCCCAGACGAGCGGGCGGTCTCCCTCGCGGTCTGGTGCGTGATCTGACGCGCCGTCTGGCTCTGGCACAGAACTGATGAACTGCAGACGATTGCTCATCCAACTACTCCTTCTACCCTTTCAGCCCCGATGTGGCCATTCCCTTGACGAGGTGCGATTGAGCAAGCATGAACAAGAGAATCGCCGGGATCGTGCTCGTGACGACACCCGCCATGAGCTTGACCCACTGCGTCCCGTATTTGCCCATGAAGACCTGCAGACCAACCTGAATGGTATACATTTCCGGAGACCGGCTGACGATCATCGGCCACAGGAAGTCGTTCCACGAGAACAGGAACGCGAACACCGCGAGTGTAGCTACAACAGGTCGTGAGAGCGGCAAGACCACCCTCCAACTTCGGAACTCTTGCTTGGTGGACTTGGCGCGGATAGACTAGAATGTACATGAAGGAGGTCCACGGAATGGCCAGTTCTTCCAGGTACAGCAAGCCCTACCTACTTGGGATCGACGTCGGGACAACGCACATCAAGGCCGTGGTGTTCGATGAGGCTGGCGTGGAAGCGGCGAGATGTTCGACCGACACACCCTCTCTGCCGGGGAACGGCTCCGGTCACGTGGTATGGGATCCGGAAGCCATTTGGGAAGCGGTCGCCTCTGTCACACGCAGAGCGCTCAAGACGCTCGGGTCAGAGGCGCAGGAGATGGCCCGAAGCGGCGAGGCCCAACCCCGTCCCCCCCAGGACCCTTCATGTCGGACTTCATCCTCTGGAGTGCGCCCCGAGATCGTCGGCGTCGCCGTTGCGAGCGTCGGGGAATCGGGAGTTCCGCTCGACCGCGAAGGCCGCCCGCTCTATCCGATTATCGCCTGGTTCGACCCGCGAACGGCGCCCCAGGCAGCATGGTGGGCTCGGGAGATCGGCCAGGAACGCACGCGCGCTATCACTGGACTGTCAGTCAAGTCCATATACTCGGCCCTCAAGATCCTTTGGCTCTTCGAGAACGTGAGTGGGCTCAGGGAAGCGATCGACGCATGGTTGCCGGTGTCGAGCTACGTGGCGTATAGGCTGACCGGAGGAACCGGAGGCGTCGGCAGCGCCGCCGGCGCCACCGGCCGTCCCGCCGACAGGGAACGCGTCCGCCCCTCGGACTACTTGGTGGACTTCTCGCAGGCCTCGCGGACCCTCCTCTTCGACCAGACGAAGCTCGATTGGTCGTGCGACCTGGCCGAAGCGGCGGGAATCCCCGCGCGTATATTGCCGCGCGCCGTCCCCAGCGGCACCCCGGCAGGCTACGTCAGCCGCGAGACCGCTCTTGCCACAGGTCTCCCCGCTGGCGTGCCGGTGTTCATGGGCGGTCACGACCACGTGTGTGGAGCGCTCGCGGTCGGCGCCACGAGGCCCGGCATCCTCCTGGACTCGTGCGGCACAGCCGAGAGCATCCTCACGTCTTGCCCGGACGCGTCGGTCCTTCGGACGGTCTGCGGGAACGGCTTTTCCCTGGGTCACCACGTGGTCGAGGGCATGCGCTATGCCATGGGCGGCCTGCTCGCGTCGGGCGGAGCCGTAGAGTGGTTCATGCGCGAGTTCCTCGAACCCGAGCCCGGCGCGTCGTATGAGCGCCTCACGGAGCTTGCGCGCCGTTCCGAGCCGGGCGCGGGCGGGGTTGTGTTCGTCCCACGCCTTCTCGGAAGCGGGCCCCCGACCCGCGACGAGCGGGCGACCGGAGCCTTCGCGCGACTGAGGCCGGGCGCGACGCGAGCGGACTTCGCGAGGTCAGTGTTCGAAGGCCTCAGTTTCGAGCTCCGGACAGCCATCAAGGCAATGGAGGCCGCCCTCGGCACCCCGGTATCGAGCGTGGTCGCCACGGGCGGCGGCGTGAGGAACGATCTCTGGCTTGCCATCAAAGCGAGCGTCCTTGGCATGCCTATCGAGGTGCCCGAGGTAACCGAGGCTGCGGCGCTTGGGGCCGCGCTCCTCGCGGGCATCGGGTGTGGGATGTACCGGGACGTAGGCGACGCGCTCGCGCGAACCCTCCGTATCGCTCGCCGGGCGGAGCCCGACGAATCTCTGCGCGAACTGTACGAAGACGCCTACTCCATCTACTGCTCGGTCAGCGACGCGCTGCATCGCGTGGACGCGGCGCTTCGGTAGTCAGCTCGCCGCGTGCCGCTCCGCATGGGGCCCCGCATGGTGCTCGTGGTGCTCTTGAAGGCTCTTCGCCTGCAGCGACCGAGCCTGCAGGGCTTTGATCCCTTCCACCGCCGCACGGGCAGCACGGACGGTTGTGATGACCGGCACGCCACGCCTCAGCGCCTCCAGCCTCACATAGTACTCCTCACACGCGGGACCGCGTGCGGACGGCGTGTTGATGAGGAGGTTCACCTGTCCCCTCCTAATGCACTCAACCGCGGCTGAGGCGCCGCCACCGACGCCGCGTCCGGACTCGCTCGCGGCAGAGTCTCCTCCACCGCCTTCGCCGCCTTCGACCCTGCCGGTGCCCCCGCCCCCGCCAGCGCGCTCCATTGCCTCGTCTCCGGCGCATCCGGCGCATTCGGCGAGCTCGACCGCGATTCCCAAGCTGCGGAGGTACTCCGCGGTCGCTCCATACGAGACCAGCGTGAATCCCAGCGCCGCAAGCTCCCGAGCCACGGGCGCAACAGAGGCCCGCTCCCACTCGGAGGCAACCACGAGCACGGTGCCGGCCTTGGGCAGCGGCGTCCCCGCCGCCAACTCCGCCTTGGCGAAGGCCGCACCGAACGTCTCGTCTATTCCCATGACCTCGCCCGTGGAGCGCATTTCCGGGCCGAGCACAATGTCTGTCCCGGGGAACTTGGCGAACGGGAAGACCGCCTCTTTGACCGCCACGTGCCTGGGCATAGGATCGCTGACGAGACCGAGCTCGCGGAGGGTCCTCCCGACCATGACCCGCGTGGCGATCCTGGCAAGAGGCACGCCCACCGCCTTGCTGACGAACGGGACTGTGCGCGAAGCTCTGGGATTCGCCTCCAGGACGTAAACCGTGCCGTCCTTCACCGCGAACTGGACGTTCATAAGCCCCACCACGCCCAGAGCGCGAGCGAGCGACCTGGTCTGCCGCTTGATCTCGTCAACACATCCTGGAGAAAGGCCTAGTGGCGGGATGGAACAAGCGCTGTCCCCGGAATGGATCCCGGCGTGTTCGATGTGCTCCATGACGCCCCCGATGACCACCTCATCGCCGTCGCATACCGCGTCCACGTCCACCTCGGTGGCTCCCGCGAGGAAGCTGTCTATCAGGATCACCTGGCCGGGTGCGACTTCCATGGCACGCTCGACGTAGCTCTTGAGGGAAGCGTCGTCTCTCACTACCTCCATGGCCGCGCCGCCCAGGACGTACGATGGACGGACCAGGACCGGGTAACCCAGCGACCGCGCCACATCGAGCGCGTCGCCGACCGTCCTCGCCACGCCGTGAAGGGGCTGCTTCAGGCCTAGCTCGTCTGCGAGCTTCGAGAACTTCTCTCGATCCTCCGCCAAGTCGATGCTCCGCGGGGATGTCCCCAAGATCCTGAGCCCAGCGTTTTCGAGCGCCGACGCCAGCTTGAGCGGGGTCTGTCCGCCGAACTGGACTATGACTCCCCAGGGACGCTCCTCATCCGCGATGTTCAGAACGTCTTCCAACGTGAGCGGCTCGAAATACAGTCGGTCAGAGATGTCGTAGTCGGTGCTCACAGTCTCAGGATTGCAGTTGACCATGATGACCTCGTAGCCCTCTTGCTTGAGGGCGAAGGCCGCCTGCACGCAGCAGTAGTCGAACTCAATGCCCTGGCCTATCCTGTTGGGTCCGCTTCCGAGGACCATGACTTTCGGCCGACCCGAGGGCCTCGCCTCGTCCTCCGTCTCATAAGTGGAGTAGTAATACGGCGTGCGCGCTTCGAACTCCGCCGCGCACGTGTCCACCAGCTTGAAGACGGGACGGATGTCGTGCTCGAGCCTGTACCGCCTTACGTCGAGCTCGCAAGATCCCGTGAAGGTGGCGAGCTGCTGGTCTGAGAAGCCGCACCGTTTCGCCCGCCGCACGAGATCAGGGCCAAGGGCGTCGAGCGCGCCCCCTTCCGCGCGTGCCTTGATCTCCTCCTCAACCTCTGCTATCTCCTTGAGATGCCAGAGGAACCACCTGTCAATGCGCGTCAGACTGTACACTTCCTCGATGTCCATCCCCATGCGGAGGGCACGGTACACGTCGAAGATTCTATCGGGGCCCAACACCGCGAGCCTCGAGCGAAGTTCCGAAAGCCCGTCCTCCTGGTCACACCTGCCGCCCGCGTCACACCGGCCGCCCGCCCGCTGCCCGCGGGGTGCCCCGGTGATGACGCCCGGCGCGTCGGGATCGCGCCCGTCGGCGGCGTTGAGGCCAAGCGTGGCGCTGCCCTGGTCGAGCGAGCGAATGGCTTTCTGTAATGCCTCCTTGAAGGTCCGGCCGATGGCCATGACCTCCCCCACCGACTTCATCTGCGTCGTGAGCGTGCTGTCCCCACCTGGGAACTTGGCGAAGTCCCAGCGGGGGATCTTGACGACACAGTAGTCTATGGCAGGCTCGAAGGACGCGGGAGTCTCGCGTGTTATGTCGTTCGCTAGCTCATCCAGTGTATAGCCAACGGCGAGCTTGGCGGCGATCTTGGCTATGGGGAAGCCCGTGGCCTTCGAAGCGAGCGCGGACGATCTCGACACGCGCGGGTTCATCTCGACTACAACCATGCGTCCGTCCTCGGGACGCACGGCGAACTGAATGTTGGAGCCTCCCGTTTGGACTCCTATCTCGCGGATGACGGCGATGGCAGCGCTGCGCATGGCCTGGTATTCGACGTCCGTGAGCGTCTGGGCCGGCGCGACCGTGATGCTGTCTCCCGTGTGGACGCCCATCGGGTCGAGGTTCTCGATGGAGCAGACGATGACCACGTTGTCGGCGCCGTCCCTCATGACCTCGAGCTCGTATTCTTTCCAGCCAATCGCCGACTCCTCCACCAGCACCTCATGCACGGGGCTGAGGCTTGTTCCCGTGCTCACGACCTCCGCTAGCTCCCTGGCGTTGCGCGCCACACCGCCGCCCGCTCCACCCAGCGTGAACGAAGGACGAACCACAATGGGGTACCCCACGGCCATGGCGAACTCCAGGGCCTCCTCAACCGAACGCACGCGTCGGCTGCGCAGCACGTCCAGGCCGATGCGGGACATGGCCGACTTGAAGAGCTCCCTGTCCTCGGCCTTCCGAATCGCTTCGAAACCCGCCCCGATGAGCTCGATCCCGTGCTTTTCAAGGATGCCGTGTTCATGGAGCTCCACTGCGAGGTTGAGGCCGGTCTGGCCGCCTAGGGTTGGGAGGATCGCTGAAGGCCGCTCACGCTCGATGATCCGCTCGAGGACCTCGAAGCAAAGGGGTTCCACGTATGTCCTGTCAGCCATCTCGGGGTCTGTCATGATCGTAGCGGGATTGCTGTTCACGAGGATCACTCTATAGCCTTCCTCTTTCAGCGCTTTACACGCCTGCGAACCCGAGTAGTCGAACTCACACGCCTGGCCTATGACTATCGGACCCGACCCGATGATGAGGATGCTTTCGAGGTCTCGTCTCTTTGGCATCTGCCTGCGCCCTCCTTCCGTCTCGCGTACCTTGGTTCGTCAAGTCCCTCTACGTGCTGCGCGCCTCACCCGTGGCTCATCGCGCCGCCGCGACCGCCGCGACCGCAGGAGACCGCTCGAGACCACCAGAGACCGCAAGAGACCGCGGGTCGCCTACGCGGCTCCTCGACCGCCAGACGCACCGGGCATACCCACCGTAGCCTGTCGTCCGCCTGCATCCTTTCCGGCCATCATGTGAACGAACCTCTCGAACAGGTACCGCGAGTCGTGGGGACCGGGGGACGCTTCCGGGTGGTACTGTACGGAGAAGCACATGAGGCCGGGCACCTCCATTCCCTCGACGGTGCCGTCGTTGAGGTTCACGTGGGTGACGCGGAACGTGTCCATTACGTCGCGCGGCACGGCCCCGGGCGATCCTGGCTCGAGCGGCGCCGTCCCAGGAGGCGTCCGGTCCGCGTGGCGGGACGACACCGATTCGACCGCGTCGACGCACACGCAGAAGCCGTGGTTCTGAGAGGTGATCTCCACCCTTCCTGTGTGGAGGTTCTTTACCGGGTGATTCGCGCCTCGATGCCCGAACTTCAGCTTGAAAGTGGATAGGCCGAGCGCGAGGCCGAGGATCTGGTGACCAAGGCATATACCGAAGACGGGCTTGCGGCCTATGAGTCTCCCTACCTCCCTCACCACCCCAGGCACGCCTGCGGGGTCGCCCGGCCCGTTCGAAAGGAACACGCCGTCCGGATCCTTCGCCAGTACTTCCTTAGCTGGGGTGTAGGCCGGCACCACTGTGACCTGACACCCCGCCTCCTCGAGCATCCTCAGGATGCTGCGCTTGATCCCGAAGTCGAACGCGACCACGCGCCACTCGCCCGAAGCATTCCAAGTGTACTCCTGGGCACAGGTGACGCGCCTCACCATGTCCTGTCCCACGAGACCGGGGTGGGCGCGGACCTTGCGAAGCAGGCTCTCACGGTCGAGGTCCGTGGTCGATACCACCCCGCGCATCGCTCCCGCTTCCCGCACGTGTCTCGTGAGAGCGCGGGTGTCCACGTCCTCTATCCCCAGCACTCCGTTGGTGTCCAGGTAATCGACTAAGGTGCGGGTCGCCCTCCAGTTGCTCGGAAAGCGGCTGTACTCTCGGACTATGACCGCCTCGACCTGCGGACGCGCGGACTCTGAGTCCGCCTCGTTTGCACCGTAGTTGCCGATGAGAGGGTACGTGAAGGTGACTATCTGTCCTTTGTAGGACGGGTCGGTGATGATCTCCTGATACCCGGACATACTTGTATTGAAAACTACCTCACCGTACGCTTCCCCGCTCCCCGCAAACGCCTTTCCCTCCAGCCAGAATCCGTCCTCCAACACCAGCAGCGCTTTCATGCAGCTCCTCCCGTCCACACCACACCGAAACACACACCGATCGAACGCCGCCAGCACCGCTCGCGGCGCCGGCATCGCTCGCGGCGCCCGCGCCGCACACCGCGGGTCGCGCATCCCGCCGTCAGCATTACAGATAGACGCCGCACGCCGACGCGCCCCGCGCCCAGCTGCCTCGCCTTTCCATCCCGCTCAGCCATGGTCGGAATAGCGCCCTCATGTCGGCGCGCTTCGTTGTTCGGGTCACCTCACACCTGGGTTCCCCGAATCACGGGAAAGAGCGACGCACAAGTCAGCTGGTGCATATTTATGCATCTCATGCTTCTTATTGCTATTATAAGCAGACGGGTGGTAAAGTCAAGGGCGTGCATACACTTTTGTTTGGGATGCGCGGGGCGCGAACGCGTCCGTCGCCGCCCGCGGACGCGAGCCTGAGCGTACGCGCCGCGCGGAGGCACGTGGGAGAACGTGCGCGTCCGGGGGAAGCCATGGCGCCTGCGAGACAGGAAGAATGCCCGCCGGGCGATGCCTGCCGTGCGCGGCGCCTACCAGGCTACCGCCGCCCCGTCCTTGCGAGGCTCCGAGCCACATATGAACACGCCGGAGTCGGGATCCCGCCAGATGATCTGTCCCCCGCCGAAGCCTGCGGGCTCCTCGTCCACGCGGACCTGGTGGCCCCGCCGGGCGAGATCCTCCGCGACTTCCCGACCTATCGCGGGCTCGACGGCGACTTCGCTCCCTTTGAGCACGCGGACCCTTGGCGCGTCAAGCGCGGCCTGGGGATTCATCGCGTGGTCGATGAGGCCCAGAATGACCTGGACATGTCCCTGGGGTTGCATGTCGCCGCCCATGACGCCGAACGCGGCGAGCGGCACGCCGTCACGGGTGATGAACGCAGGGATGATGGTGTGATACGGTCGTTTGCCTGGAGCGAGGCGGTTGGGGTGGCCTTCCTCGAGGGTGAACCCGCAACCGCGGTTCTGCATGGATATGCCGGTCCCCGGGATGACGATGCCGGAACCGAAGCCCATGTAGTTGGACTGGATGTACGAGACCATCATGCCGGACGCGTCGGCGGTACAGAGGTACACGGTGTCCCCGTCGAAAGGACGATGGCCTCGCAACTGCGGCCGTTCGCTGATGCGGGAGTCGCAAGTAGCCCGGCCGCCCGGAGCGGTGGCGGTCGAGGACGCGTGAACGGGGGAGACATGGGCGCAGCAGGAAACGTCCTCACGAGAGGAGGCCTCATGAGAGGAGGCACGGCCCTCGCGCGACGCGCCCTCGTTTGGGTGACCGGGGGCAGGTTCCGCCACGGCTTTGTCCATTTGTATTAGCTCTCTCCGGCGAGCGAGATACGCCGGGTCCAGCATCATCTCGGGGGTGATCCTCATGGATATGGGATCCGCAACGAAGGAGTACGCGTCTGCGAACGCCAGCTTCAGTCCTTCTATCGCGAGGTGCAGCTCGTCGGCGGACGCACGGCCCCTAGACGGCATGTCGAAGCCTTCCAGTATCCCGAGGGTGATGAGCGCCACTATGCCCTGGCCGTTCGGAGGGATCTCCCATATGTCGTAACCCCGGTAGGTTACGTGGATCGGATCCACCCATCGAGGCTCGTGAGAGGCTAGGTCTTCTCTCGACAGATAACCACCGGTAGCCTCCGCGTGGCGCGCGATCCTTTCCGCAATCTCACCACGGTAGAAGGCTTCTCCATTCGAGTCCCCGATGAGCCTCAGGGTCGCCGCCTGGTCGGGGAGACGGAACACCTCTCCGGGCAGCGGCGCCCTCCCGCCGGGCAGAAATGCCCGGCGAAACTCCTCGAACTCGCCCAGCCGCCGCTCGGCCGCCTTCCAGTAGCCCGCGATGATGGGCGGAATCGGATGCCCTTCCTCTGCGTACCGTGCCGCCGGAGCAACGAGCCTCGAGAGCGGCATCGTCCCGAAGCTCTTCGCAAGCTCGACCCAAGCGGAGACCGCGCCCGGGGTGGTGACGGGAAGCCATCCCGTCGTGGGAACACGGTGAAGGCCGAGGCTCTCGAAGACCCGGACATCCAAAGCCTTGGGGCAGCGTCCGGATGCGTTCAAACCGTGAAGGCGCTTTCCGTCCCACACGATGGCGAAAGCGTCGCCGCCGATGCCGTTGGAAGTCGGCTCGAGCACCGTAAGGGCGGCGGCGGTCGCGACTGCCGCGTCCGCCGCGTTACCGCCCTCGCGCAGTATGTCCAGCCCGACCTGGGCAGCGAGCGGGTGGCTCGTGGCCACCGCCCCCCGGCGCCCCATCACCGGGCTGCGCCGTGACGCGAAAGGCTGGCTGTAATCGAAGGCCCTCATCCGCAAAGCGCCTCCCCGACCGCCGGCACCTCAGGCGCCTTCCCGCAGGCGCTTTCCCGCGCACTACACTCAACGCCCAACGTCGACCGCCGCCGGCGACACCCGCCGGTGGCGGCATGACTATGCCTGGGTCTGCTCATGATCCGCAAGCCCGTGATGCGCAAGCCTGTCGAACAGCCGCAGAATCTCCATGGGCAGCGGGAAGATAACGGTGGAGTTTCGCTCCACGGCGATTTCAGACAGAGTCTGCAGATAGCGGAGCTGGATGGCCGAGGGCTGCGTAGCGATGACGCGCGCCGCCGCGGCCAGCTTCTCCGAAGCTTGATACTCGCCGTCCGCGGCTATGACCTTCGCCCGCCGCTCGCGCTCCGCCTCGGCCTGCTTGGCCATAGCCCGCTTCATGGTCTCAGGCAGCTCCACTGCCTTGATCTCCACGGCCGTGACTTTCACGCCCCACGGGTCCGTCGCCTCATCGAGGAGCCTTTGGAGCGTGGTGTTGAGCTCGCTGCGCTTCGAGAGCATCTCGTCGAGCTCATGCTGCCCGAGCACAGACCGCAGGATGGTCTGCCCGAGAAGCGTGGTGCTCTTCACGAAGTCCGCCACCTTCACGACGGCGAGCACCGGATCGAAGACGTTGAAGTATACGACGGCGTCCACCATGACCGGAACGTTGTCGCGCGTGATGATCTCCTGTTTAGGCACGTCGATCGTAAAGGTGCGGAGGTCGATCTTCCTCACCTGGTCGATGCCGAACGGGAAGATCACGTTTACGCCGGGCTTCAGCACTCCCACCTGCCGCCCGAACCTGAACAGCACGCCGCGCTGGTATTCCGTGATTATCCTCACCATGCTCGGCAGGAACACCAGCGGGATGAGTATGTACAGCGCGAAGGCGAAGCCCGTCACGAGGCGTACGCCAAAGTATCCCCACACAAGGCCCGTGAGGACCAAGAACACGAACACCGTCGTTGCCCTGGTGAAGAGGGCGAGACCGGCCCACAAGACCCACCATGCAAGCACTGCCCACAAGACCACCCGAAACACGCTTACCACCACGTCGGGCATCATCGCAACCGCCTCCTTCTCGTCTGCTCACTATATTCTCCCCCATTACGCAGTTTTCCTCTGATCTTCCCGTGTCATGGATGTTGTGGAGGCGGCTGTAACCCGTTCCTTTCCTCGTGTGTCCTCAGTGCGTCTCAGGCCCGCCTTGTAGCTCGCTGCGCCTCAGGCTCTCCTCATGCTTCGCCGCGCCTCAGGATCGGCGCATGGCTTCCCGCACCTCATGCTTGGCACACGGCCCGCCATCCCTCGGCAGCGGCGCTCGCCTCCCCGCCCCTCGCGCTCGACGGCTGGCATCGCCTCACGCTCGACGCCCAGCGTCCGCGACCCGACGAAAGAACGAGTCAGGGTCGGCTCAAGAGCGCCCGGAGGTTGCGGCTCAAAACCTCGTCCAAGCTCGCGAGCCCTGCCGCGCCGCACTTCGATTTGATGACATCCCAGACCGACCCGGAGCAGTCCTGGTCCGGAGCGCTGGCGGTGAGCAAGCCGGTCTCACTCTCGTCAAACGAAACAACCGGTGGCTCCACCTTGAGCCGGCCCGAGTTCTGCGGGCATACGTCCTGGCAGACCATACACCCTATGACGCAGTTGTGAGCAGACGCCGGAAGCCAACCGGGCCATGGTCCGGGGCTCTCCGAATGCAGCGTCAAGCAGCGTTCCACATCGATCATGAACGTGTCCTGCCTTATGGCACCGGTCGGACAAGCCGCGAGGCAGGCCGTGCAGCCGTCGCATTCCGCCGACGCCCTCGTGTGGTCGATCGTGGGGTCTGCGAGCGGCCCGAGCTCCGCGTCGGTGAGAAAGCCTACCAGCTGATGGTAGCTACCGAATCTGGGTGTGTACGTGATGTTGTTCCGACCGTAGGTCACGAGACCCAGCCTCGCGGCGAGAGCCTTGAGCGGCGCACCGAGGCTCACCGTGCGGACCTCGCCGCCAAGCGGACCCCCTTCAAGGTCGCGCCTGACATCCTCCTGCGTCTCCCTGTACCGCACATAAGTGGGGGGCACGATACCTTCGAGCGATCCGTCGGCTGTCCTAAACTCAACTCTGTGCGCCGGCCGGGGCACGACGACGACCACAACCGTCTCCGCGTCCGGCAGGGCGCTGCCGCCAAGGTAGGTGAATGCGCGGAGGTTCTGCTCGTATACTGACTCGCTGATCTCTCCCGCCTGTCGCCGTCGTTCGAAATCCCGTCGCACTTCGTTCACGACCCGGGCATCGCTCCACGTGATGAGGTAGCCGCGCTCGTCCGCCCATTTCTTCAGGCCGCCCTCGATAGAAGAGTCGTTCATGCTCAACCGGCCTCCTTGTGTAATACATGTGTCACGGCTGTCTTGGCCGCCGTGGAGCCCCGCGGCGGATCCGTCCCGACCCGGCAGCGGATCCATGCCGGACGCGCGGCATCGCCCTCCTCTTTCGTGCCTGGGAAGTGGCTTGACCGCCCTGACCAGGGTCTCCACAGCGCGGCGTGCCCGGCCAGGCGCTGAAGCGCCGGAATCGCGTCGTTCGCCCGCGCACTCGCGCGAGTGCCCCCTCATCGCCTCGGCCTCCTTCGCCAGGTCACTGTATCGGAGGAGCCTCGATGCGACGTTCGAGTCAAAGCCTGCTATGAACAACGCGCTATCCACGGTCGTGCCCACTCTCTCTCGCACCATCCCTCCCTCGCCTCCTCTCAGCAGACGGTCGACCTCATCGCTCGTCGCGACAAGCCTCTCTTCCGCGTTCCGCTCTCACCTCGGTTCCACGCGGGCGCCCGCAAGGCACCGGCCACTCGACACCATGCTCGTAACCGGCTATAATATTCACGTCAGTTAGAGCATACCATCACCGGTATAACCTGTCAAGTGGCTCTAACCGGTTATAACAGATCGCGAAAGGAGGGATTCGTAGTGACTGACGGAGAGGCAACATGGGCAGGCAATCTCGACCTGATAGGAGAAAGGCTCTGCCTTGACTTCGCGAACACGGTCGACTGGCATGCAAGCGACCATCCCAAGGAATGGCTCACCTCCTACGCTGACCTCTTGGCGTGGAGCCGGCACGCCCGGGCACTGACTGAAGCTCAAGCTCAGATCCTCGCCCGCGCGGCGGAGAGTCGACAGGATGAAGCCGCATCGGTCTTGGAAAGGGCGGTCACTCTGCGAGAAGCAGTGTACCGTATTTTCTCGGCTATCGCGGCCGGAAGGGAGCCCAGCGCCGCGGACCTTGACGTGCTGAACATAGAGCTCGCCCAGGCTCTCACCCACCTGCAGATTACCCCCACAGACCGGGGATTTGCCCAGACGTGGACAGGCAAGGACGAGCTAGACCAGATGCTCTGGCCCATAGTGTGGTCGGCGGCCGAGCTTCTGACTTCGGATCAGGATCTCGAGCGAGTGAGGGAGTGTCCCGGAGATGGCTGCGGGTGGCTCTTCCTCGACACGAGCCGGAACAGGACACGAAAGTGGTGTTCCATGGACAGCTGCGGAAACCGTGCCAAGGCGAGACGACACTATCGAAAGACTCGACAGCGTGACGCCGACAATACGCGCGTTTCCTGAAGAATTGGGCCCGCATCACACCTGGACAACCTGGAGGTACGCGCCATGATCTTCGAATTTGAGGAAGGAGAGGGGAGGAACACGTTCTTTCGTAGGGTCTACGATGTGGTTGCCCAGATTCCCCCGGGCAAAGTAGCCACCTACGGCCAGATCGCTGCCTGGTTGGAGTCGCCGCGGGGCGCCCGAACGGTGGGCTGGGCCCTGTGGGAGGCCCCGCCGCACCTGGGCCTGCCGTGCCACCGAGTGGTGACTAAGTGCGGCGCCATGGCGCCGCCCCACGTCTTCGGAGGCGAAGGCAGGCAGCGGGCCATGTTGGAGGCAGAAGGCGTCTCGTTCAAGGATAATGGGTGCGTGGACATGACCAAGCATATGGTGGAGGGCCCAGCCTTCTCCTCCCTTCCCTCCCCTGCCCCGCGTCGCCGCATGGGAAAGCCCCGTCGTTGAGACAAGGAACCTCTCGCTTTCCCGAACCCCGCTAGCAACGTGATTGCCCTCAACTTACATACCAATCTCCCGGCAGAATCGTGTGCTTCTGGCCCTTGAAGCAATTGCCCGCGCGCCGGGATAATGTGCGCGGGCTGATCGCGCAGCAGACGACGGCAGCAGACGACGGGACTGTGTGTGCTCCACCTCGTCGAGCCCACCGAAGGAGACATAAGGATCAGACACGGCCAGCGATGGGTGTCTGTCAACCGGCGCACCATCGCGAGCCTGCGACGGGAGATGCAAGTGATCTTCCAGGACCCCTACTCTTCGCTAAGCCCGAGAATGAGGGTCGCCGATATCATCGCGGAGCCTCTGGAAGCTCACGGGGTCCGCAGCAGGTCCGAGCGTTACGACCGGGTCGAGGCGCTCCTCTTGGCGGTAGGAATGGACTCCAGTCACATGAAGCGGTTTCCTCACGAGTTCAGTGGCGGACAGAGACAGAGGATAGGAATCGCCCGGGCGCTCGCTCTGAATCCCTCGCTCATAGGTATCTCTTCATCGCGCACGATCTGTCAGTCGTGCAGCACGTCAGCGACAGGGTGGCTGTGATGTACCTGGGCAAGATCGTGGAGACAGCCGACGTGGAAGAACTCTTCGCATTCGGTCGCGATTTCGCGACCAATAGGAATCAGGGGCACAACGCCGGGATCCAGATCCCCTACGGGGAGGATCGTCAGACAATCGTAGAGGAGCCTCTGAAGCCAGCCTTCCTCCAATCGGCGCTCTGTAAACGGAATCCTTTCGAGTGGCATGGCCTCCCCAGAGGTTTGAACCAACACCGGGCCGCAGTCGCGTCGTTGGGACACGCTCATGCATTCCTCCGTTCAACACGGCTCGTACGGATCTCGGTGAGCAGGATGCCCAGTAAGGCAGACGCGCCCCTGGCGTCTAGCACTGCCGCCGGAATCGGTTCATCCAGAAAACCTGCATACAAGGCCATTCGCCACACCACGTCCGGAATGCCCGAAGACCTGCAACGGACAGGGCGTCCCTCGTCGTCGATCCTGCAGCGAACATCGCCTGCGTGTTCCGGCGGAATCGATCAGTCATTCCGAGGCAAGAGCGATCAGCGATTGCGGGTGATTTCGATCACTGATCCCAGCGAAGCGATGCATGGTGTTTCCTAACCCCAAAGTGATCGATGTGCTTCCCGCCATCCTGCGCATGGATAACCGCCTCCCGCCTGCTTGGCATAAGCCCTTTCACCTGTCCGCATGCAATATCTGCGGAATGACTTCGAGAATAGGAGGCTTAAATCCCTTTGGGCCCTTCGGGACTGCGCGTTATCCAGCGTCACTTCTGAGTGTCCTCCTACTGAGACTGCCCACTTCATTCCGGGCCCATCCGCTCACCAATGACAGCCAGCTAACAAGAGTGATCAAGATGCTCCCCGAACCGGTGATCAGCTTGCTCCGGAATGAGCGATGGGCTTCCGCCGGAATCAGTGATCGAATTCACCCGGAATGGCTCATCGCTTTGCCCCGGAGTACACACTCTCGTCGTCGAGTCAAGCGGTGTAACCCCCCTTCGAGAGCGGCAAGGAACAGCGGCGCTCGAACTTTCAGTCCTCTCGTCGTCGAGTCAAGGAGTGCAACACAGGGCGTGGACGCAGTTCCGAATGAGGACGGTACCCGTCTTTCAATCCTCTCGTCGTCAAGTCAAGGAGCGCAACGCTGCGCGAGTCTACAGACGCGAGCAGGACGCTGAATCTTTCAATCCTCTCGTCGTCGAGTCAAGGAGTGCAACGGAGACGCGATCCTCGTCACCCTCCGGGATCCGGCCTTTCAATCCTCTCGTCGTCGAGTCAAGGAGTGCAACCGCGCAAGGCGCGCAGGATCTGGCGGAAACGGGCAACGCTTTCAATCCTCTCGTCGTCGAGTCAAGGAGTGCAACCGGACCGACCCCCTGGTTTTGGACATTAGGCTCTAACAGATGGTAGTTTCATGTTCCCGCATTGAGTTGCTCGGTAACACTCCTCCGGTGTCATGAACT